>JBHICF010000041.1:0-11752 GCA_046759485.1 Nitrospiraceae bacterium | reverse complement strand
ATTTAGGCCCTTCATCGAGCAGAAGGGGCTCGTCCCGGTCCAGAACGAGCAAAAGAACCGCTGAATTCAAGACCTCCTGGGCCTGCCGTCTGCGATTTCCGTCTGGGTGCGTCCGGTGGCCGATAGGTACCCTCCCTCGTGTACCGACCCAGGTGGCGTATCTTTTCCCACTCCGCCTTGCCGGACCATTTGTACCATCCCGTCCTCGAGCCGCACCACGTGATCAGCAAAGTCCACGAGGCGCAGATCATGACTCGCCACAATCACACAGCCCTGTCGATCCTTTGCATATCCCTGCAGGAGCCGAATGACCTCAAGACCCTGTTTCGTATCTAAACTAGCCGTTGGTTCATCGGCGATGAGTAGCTCCGCATTGTTTGCGATCGCTCGTGCGACCGCCACCCGCTGCTTTTCTCCTTGGCTCAAAGCCGATGGAAACTTCTCGGCAAGTCCCTCGATCCCACACTGTCGCAATAACAGCCTCGCTTCCATGCGTGCATCCGCCCTCCGCTTTCCCCCCAACCGCAACACCAACGCGACATTCTCTATCGCTGTCAGTGCATCAATGAGAAGGAAGTTTTGAAAGACGAACCCAATTCTCCTTGCACGAAGCCGGTCTAATTCTCCTGCCGAGAACTCTTCGACCTCTCTGCCCATGAGCCACACGTTCCCGGACGTCGGTTTGATCAATCCTGCCATCAATGTGAGTAACGTGGTCTTGCCGCTGCCGCTCGGCCCCAACACCACTGTCATCTCCCCGGCAAACGCTTGGAGAGACACGTGCCGTACTGCAACGGTTTTGTGCCCATTGATTGCAAACATCTTCGTTGCATTCCACAGCTCGAGCACACACGGTCGAGTTTCCCCGGTAGTCATGAAAAGGCCTCCATAGGATAAATCCACCTCAGCCTCTGCATGGAGATAAACGCGCTGAGGATGCTCATAGCCCCCACGACGACTGCGACCCCTACGACTTGCTCAACGGAGGATTTCGTAGTCACCTCGGGTGCAAATCTTTCGACCAGCCTCACGAGGGGAAAGAACAGGCCCAGCGCCGCGATGAGGGCCGTCGTCGCGATGAGCAACGCCTGCTCGACGATGATGCGGGACAGAAATCCTCTCGACGCGCCGAGTGTCTTGAGCAGTGCAAAATCCTTTCGCTTTTCAAGGACATTGATGGAGAGAAGCAAACTCAAGATCGCCGTCAGCACAACGACGCCAAGCGAGGCAACGGTGTAAATGAAGGGGAGGAACCCCGACTGTACCTCACGGACATTGTTCTGTAGAAATGTTGGATGGTTATAGACTTCTACTTCAGGCAACGCCTCCCGAATCGCCGCAGCAACTTGAGCGGTCTGCTGCCCCTTCTCCACTCGGATGAGATAGCAGGTGACGAGGCTGGGAATACCAATGAGTGATTGGGCCTGCTGAAGTGTCACGAAGGCATACTGGATGACGAACGCATTCGTGCCGGAACTCACGCCGACGACTTGTAGTGTCGTGTCTTGGATCTGTATGCGATCGTCCACGTTGAGACCGTATTTTGCCGTAAATGCTTTGTCGAGGACGATCTCATCATCGCTCCGAACGTGTCGCCCAGCGACCAGGTCCGGTGGGCCAGCCACACCTGTTACCACGTCATAGCCGGTGAGGAAAACGGTGGCGATCTGATCGCCGATCCGAACCGTAGAAAGAATAAGGAGAACGGGGGAGGCGGATTTCACCCCTGGGATTCTCTGCATCTGCTGCCCGTGACCCGTAAACAGTACGGAAGATCCGCGAAGGATATTGCTCGCGTTGCGCTGGAGCACCCACAGGTCCGCTCGGTTTCGTCGGATATAATCCAGCGACCCGTCGGCCACGCCGCGATAAGCTGCCATCAGAAAGAGCATGAGCACAATGCAGAGCGCGATGCCGCCGACCGTCAGCGAGAGGCGGAGGGGCTGGTCACGCAAAATTCGAACAGCGTATAGGTCCATGGAAAAATCCCTCTGTCTTTAGAGTCCCTGCAAGACCAGCGAACTGTCGGTGGAGCTCGTACCGGCGTTGGAGGAATTCCAACGGGTTCCGGCGCCAGGCTATCGTCTCGCCGATAAACGGCAAGCCGTATGACCCGGGAGGCAAGGGAAGGGTCGATTTTCTCTGGATCTCGTCGCCGTGACTCTGGCCTATCGCTAGCACGGTGCACCCTCGAGGACACGCCAAACATGAAAGCTTCCATAAAAGAAGGTCCGGCTGCCAGCTAGGAGTTCCTCGGCCTCGGAGGCCTGGGGGTCTATGTGACTGGCGCTTGCCGGTGGCACAGGACGCGGGACAAACAACGACCAGTATGCGACCCTTGCCCCGTCTTGAGAGGCTCGCAAAATTTCCTTCGCAATCGCCTGGTAATCTTTCTCTGACATATATTCAAAAATATCGGAGAGATTAAACTTCGAAACGGCATCGCAAGCTAGATTTTGCAGATATTCCCGCACATCTGCCACGACCAGGGTCACCCGTGAGACGTGGTCCTTGAGAAACCGGAAATTCGACGCTCTCAAATACGGATGCGCCGTTTCCAAATTCGCGTAGCCGCCGGTCACTATGTACTCGACAAAGAAATTATCGTCCAACGAAACGCGGGTGAGGCCGCGCGCCGCGCGAAGCAGCAATTCTCCTCCGACATCGGTGCGCGTGACGTAAGTAAAGGCGGCGGGGCCCCGCCCCGTGCTGCCGAGCAGAAACCTGCTGAAGAAGGCCCGGAAGAGCCACCGCCACCGACGGTTATTCCACACCTGATCGTAAAACACGCGCTGTCCATTTAGGGAGGATCCCGCCAGGAGGTGTCGGGCAGTTTTTCGGCTGTGGATCAAGGGGAGTACCATTTGACGGAAGCGCCGGAAGTACCGTTCGAATTTGCCGCAGTGAATCACTCCTCTCCGGATGGCGCTCGTCTGGGTATCCCAGTACGATCGGGCCTTGCTAGTCAAGGAGGGCCGGACGTATGCGTAGAGCTCCTGTCTGGCCTTACAGGGGCGGGCCCCGACAAAAGCCACGAAATCATCGTACTCCAGGGTCTGTATGGCACACATTTTCAATTCCGTCAGAAAGATTTGGGCCGGATTTCTGTCGACAGCCGTAATGGAACGGGGATTTCCCAAGAGGAGCGCAAAGGTATTATCTCCGCCGGACGCGATAGAGACGACCGTATCCTCTGGATTAACCGCCAAGGCCTGCGTCAGCGTCCGCGGATCCTCCCAGCATTGGGCGTATTGGATTTGGTGGTCGTCACTCCTACCGTTCAGCATTTTGTTTGTCCCCTGCGGGGCTTACTCGCCCGATCGAATCGCCCACACGCACGTAGGTCTCCATCCCCTGTTGCGTGTTTTGGCAGAGGTCATGGTCAATGGTGACCGCGCCCCTGCGGAAGAGGAGCACAACGGTCGAGCCCCCTATTTGGAAAAACCCCTTCCGTGCCCCTTTGGTGACGTGTATTCCGGGCTGGTATCGCTGGTGCACGGAGCCGACGGCGAACGCCCCGATTTCGACCATGGCTATCTGGCCGAAATGATCGGAATTGAAGAGGGTCACCATGCGATAATTTTCCGCGTAGAAGGGCACGGGCCTCGTCAGCGCGTATGGACCAACGGCATAGTACTTCCCCTGAATCGGACCTGCATGGCCGGGTACGCCCGAATCTGGGAAATGAAAGTGGTGGTAATCGGCGAAGGAGAGGCGGCTGATTACCATTGAACCCCCCGCATATTGTGCGGCCAGCGCATCGTCGCGGAGAAAACGGCACAGATTGAAGGAGGCCCCCTTGATGCGAAAGGTGCGATCGATGTCCACCGCCGGGTAAGCAAGGAGCTTCCCGTCGGCGGGTGCAACGCAGATATACGGGTCAGCAGTGATCGGACGCTTGGAGAGATCGATTTCACGGGTGAAGAACTGATTGAAGCTCGTAAAGTGCTCGAGCGGGCAGACGAATTCATCTACGTTGACATCAAATCTCTCCACAAAGGCTCTGATCTTTGGCCGACTCCATCTCTGGTTCTGACACCACCCGTAGAGCTGCGAGACCAATTTTTGCCGGAGCAGGAGGTGCGTTATGGCTCCTCCCAGCCGGGTGTTATACGCCCAGAAGAGGAAGCTCCCGGCGTAAGCTTCCTCGGTGCGCAGCGCCCCAGTCTGTCGGTCGTAGTAGGCGAGATGATCGTGCTTCCTCATACGTTTAACTCGTACAGCGTGTACTGGCGCTGTGCCTGGGCCGCGTTGCCCCTGAGGAGGGCTCGGACTGGACTGCCTTGGGCCTGCAACGCAAAGAGTAGCATCTCGTGGCCCGCGTCCAGCATCTGCCGGATGACGTAGTAAAGCCCAGCCCGGCCCAAACCACTTCCCCTCCTCGCCTCGTCAACGGTTATTCCTCCGAGGTAGAAGATGATGCGCCCGGCGCGTGGTTGAGCCCAGCGGAACCGGAGCTTGGCGACAAAGGTATCTTCGCCCCTCATGGCGCGGATGCCGTCGGAAAGATCCCGGAACGCGCCTGCGAATCCTGCCAGGTTGCCCTTCTCGTCGTAGACAAAAACGAAGAGCCGGGGATCAACCGCCGGGCGGGTGGTCGCGAACAGCCGTCCAAATTCATCACACGGGATACTGGTGAACCCCAGGAAGCCACAGAAGGACCGCGTCAACACGGCGTGCAGCTTGCAAAGCTCATCCCGGAAGCGCTCCATGTTGAGGTGATCGAAGCGGTAGCCTTGCTCCAGCAGCTGTTCATACCGAATCCTTCCCGGCGCGATCATCCGCTCAAGAGTCTCGCGACCAGCTAATTCCACTGAGTACCAGTGTTGCCTTTCGGCGAAGCCAAACTGCTGGAAAAAGGTGGGGTAGTAGGGTTTGTTGTACGGTTCACCGTGGAACATGTTCTCTTCGAACCCGCGGGTCATCATCCGGTAGCCGTGCCAGATGTCAAAATTCATGGGCCCCCAGATCCGCCGGACTCCGCAATTGCTTTGAAGCCAGGTCACGGCGGCGCCTAACAGCTCCTGGGCAACGGCGAAGTCATCAACGCACTCAAAGAACCCAATGGTCGCGACGGGCGCTCCATCTTTGTCTCGTAACTCGCTGTTGAACATTGCGGTCACGCGGCCGCTCACCGCTCCACCTCGGATGGCGAGGAAATGTCTGTGACAGTTCCCGGGTTTGCGGTAGAAGGGGAAGGTTGGCATGAATTGGGCGTAGAGATGTTTTCTCAGAGGGGGAATCCAGTTGGCGTCCCCACGGTAAAGCCCGTAGCCGAAACGGACGAAGGTGTCGGTCAAACTGGGATCGAAGGAGAAGTCTACGAGCCCCATCGAATATCTCCCGTCCCGCCGTTCATCAAGACGGATGCGCCATCGGGAATCTGGGCGGTCGCACCCCTCGCCCCGATAACCGTCGGAATTCCTAACTCCCGACCGATAATGGCCGTGTGCGACAGAACGCTCCCTTTTTCGACGACGATTCCTCGTGAGGCAATCATGAGGAATACCCAGCCCGGATCGGTCGATTTCGTGATCAAAATACCGTTCCTGGAGTCGAGAGGAGACCGCGGATCAAGTATCACGTGCGCCGTACCCTGGGCGACCCCCGAAGAGCAGCCAATTCCCTTCAGCTGGTTGCTCGCGCCGTTGCCAGGGACCGACCCGCTGAGGGGACTGAGATAGGGAATCCCTGTCGTTTCGAGCCGATCGGCTAGTGCGCGCTGGCCGAACTGGGAGTAATCCGCCTTCCGGAGTTGGGTAAGGGCCTGAAGGTTCTGTGTTACCGCCGTGCCCTCCACGAAACCAAAAACTTCGTCCACGGTAAGGTAAAAAATGTCATCCTGTGCCCCCAGCACCCCTCTCCCGACGAGGAGATGACCCATGCGTCGAAAGATACGTCTCACCAGGCCATAGGCACGGCTTCGTGCAAACCGCATGTTTTCCCGATTCGCTATGGCCAGGCGCGCCTTCCTCAGCACTACCCGAAAGACGATTCGCTGTATAGGGTTCTTCAGGTCCTGGCGGACGCGCTTTTCGGCCGCCTGGCGAACTCCCCGTTCTTGCTCTTCCATCTGCGCAACCGACAATCCGCCGTTGTAATAGTTTCTGACCAGTGATATCAGCGATTGAGGTTCCTCTCGAAAGGTCGTTTTTTCCAGTTTGAGTTCCTCCAGGCTTCGATCGCCAAACTCGTGCAGATGAACTTCAAAAGCCTCCTTCAGTGGCCGGTAGCGAGGCTCGTGCTGGATCCTCTCCCACACCGCCCCGTCATCCTGGTCGCGTATGAGCGCCTCGTATGTCGGGTCAGCGCGAAACATCTCAGCAAGGCGGACCAGGGAACAGACCGGTGCAACACTCTCGATGCCCTTCTGCCCGCAGAGCAAGTCATTTTCAAGACCGGCGAGTCTCCACCGTCCGCAGAGCCGCTTCAGCCAGTCGTAATACGTCATCGCACACAAATCGTTCTCCAGCGTGAGATGCCATTTACGCATCAGGTCGCGCTGGAGCGCATCATAGATGGCAATGAGATTTTCCTCATTCAGTCTGGAGACGTCCATGTCCTTGTAGCGGGCGTACGCGGCATTAAAATAGGCAAAAAATCTTCTTGCCCTCGCCTTCACCCTCATGAGCTTCCACAGTATCATCGCTAAAGAATAGGGTGTATCGATGGGAGAGAGGTTTGCCTGCGGAAAGTCAATTTGCTGCGAAATACCGATCATCTGGTCGAACGAATCCTTGTGCTTCTTGAACCCCGGAAGATAGGAGTACATCTCATACCAATTGAGCAGGTTGTAATACACCCGCCCTTCGAGTAAGCCAATCAAGTTCCTGAATATGTGGGGTTTCTGCCTAATGACTTCTTTCGAGAGAACGAAGCCCAGCGCGGTGTTGCAAAAGGTCGTCTCGTAGGCCTTACGTACGATGCTGAAGGTGAGAGGGAGCGTCAATCCGGGGAAGCTTTCGACGATGTTCGAGTTATCCCAGATCCGAAACCGGGCTCGGGGAATGTTGTGATTCGGGAACACAATCGGTCGGGCCTGTAGGACGAACAGTTTCCCGTCCGCGTCGAATGCCCATTCGATGTCCTGCGGTGCCCCAAAGTATTCCTCCGCTTTTAGCGCGAGGCTCCGCAAGTGGTGAATCTGGGTATCGGTCAGGACTTGTTGCTCCTGCTGTTCCCACGGAAGCAGCTCAGGACGAACTCCCCGCAGATCGCCGTTATCTCGGATGATGCGGTAATCTTTTCTCCGGACTTCCTTCGTGATCGCATGTGAGTCCCAAGCAAGTGTGTACGTATCCGTCTCGACGAGATTGGCAACCACTCCTTGGCCGAGACCGAATCCAGCCGAGATGACGCATCGTCTCTCCCCGGTCTCGGGGTCCCTGGTGAAGAGGACTCCAGACGTTTCCGCGTGTACCATCTCCTGTATGATCACAGCGGTGGAGACCTCGGTCAGGCTGATCTTCTTCCGGTGGCGATACGTGATGGCCCGGGCAGAAAAGGCCGAAGCCCACACCTCCTCAATGGCCGGCACGACGTCGGCGGGCTGCACGTTGAGGAACGAATCCATCTGGCCGGCGAACGAATTTTCGACGGAATCCTCGCCAATGACCGATGACCGCACGGCAAGGAGAGACCCTTTTCCCACTGTGTCCTCGATCACCAGGAACAGTTCGTCGGCGAATTCATCTTTCAACCCGGAATCCATGATGATTGATCGTATCTGCGCTGAAGCCTCCTCAAGCGCCTTGTGACTTCCGAAATCGAGACTGCTCAGGATATGTGCTATTCGCTTTTGCTCACTGTGGGTTACATCGTCGAAAACACTTCTGGGAATTACCACCCACCGCGGAACCGCGAAACCCCAGCCTTGCAAACGGGAGAGATTCCACGCCTTCTCCCCCACGTCTCGTGCGCTGATCGCTTCAGGGGGCGTCGTAGATGAACGAACACAGATGGATCGGCAGGTCACCATCCTAATTCCCACCCATGGCGTAACCCATGGTCGACCACGGCGGCGACGAGATGACTTCGGATATACCACTCGGCAAACGGCTTGAGCTTCGACGTCGTCGCACTCGGAGAGAGAAGAAAGCGTGCATGCCCGCCAATCGCCAACCCATAGCCGGCGGCCAATATCGCAACAGGAACAGCTGAGAATACAGGCAACACATAGAAGTAGAGTCCGATACCGAAGGCCACGGTTTGTGCCGTGCCCGCCAGCAGGACGGCTCCCCGCCGACCAAGAAGTTGGGAGTATGTGATGTACGCGTTCTCTTCCTCGGCGGCCCGGATCTTCCGCGCGACCTCCCATGCCAAGAAGGCCAGCCAATACATGGAGATTACGAGCGTCGTTGCGAACCAATGCAGGTTGCGTAGCTCCAGCTGGTATGCAGTACAAAACAGGCTCACCACATATCCGAGGGTAATCGGGATGATCGGGTTATGTGTGGCCAGGGTGAGGAAAAGATTCGCCCGGAGAATTCCAGGCATGAAGAAATGTCTGAACATCAGGAAGGTATATGTAAGCACCAAGAGGGAGACCCAGAAGGTTTTGCCTGTCGGAACATTAACGACAACGAACAGGACGGTCAGTAAGGTCAGGGTCAGGGCAATGTCTGACTCTCGTACTTTCCCGGATGGAAGTGGTCGTTTTGGAAAAAGCTGTCGATCGATTTGTCGATCCTTCAGTTCGTCCATCAGTCTCAAGATCAGCGAAACCGAAAAAATGCTCCAGGTCCCGACTGCGGTATACCCGGAAAGCCAGGGTACCCGCACACCGTGTATCCTGCCCAGCAGCCCAACGAAGCTCGTGTATACGAGGCCTGAGGCGAGCAGGCGCGACGGGATGGGATACATCTCGCGCAGATAAGTCCGCATCCGCCCAAAATATCCGTGCCTCGGCAGGTGAGCGGGCGTTATTCCCACACTCTCATTCCGTAGCACCGATCTGCTCTCCGAGCTGCTCATGATTCACTGTCGGCCTTTCCCGTGCCTGCGGGCGTCACTGTCACACATGTCGCGGAACGATTAAATTCAGAGCTCGTGGGAGAACTCCTATTTCGAAATACGAGCCTTCCTGGGTCGTCTCCCCATCGCCAAGGAACGCCATGGGCCTCTCAGCGGTGACGACTAAGTGCTCAGCGCACCATGCTCGCACCCACGGGGAGGTCGTGTCCTTGTTCAGGAAAAAATTCATGAGAATGGAAGCAACACAGAGAAAGTTCTTGGGATTCTCAATAAGGCAAACGTCAAATTTTCCGTCAACATTTGATGCGCGAGGGGCAACCACGAACCGCGCCCCGATGAAGGGTTGATTTGCAACCAGAAATGCCACTGCGTCGGTCCTCAGCGTCGCTCCATCGGGACGTCGGATCTCGATGGGGTTGCTATCCCGGCACACCCATGGCAATAAGCGCAGCGCGGTCAGACCATACACGTGGCTTCCAAGAAGGAGGGCCAGTAGCTTGGAGACTCCCGTCCTCCGCTTGAGCGCGTTGGCCTGGCTTGCGACCTCAGCAGGCAGGCCGAGACCTCCGGTGGTGGCGTAGCACCATCCGTTCACGCGGACGAGATCCACCGGTTGCAGGCGCCTGGCACGGATAATGTCACACGCGCTGACGACATCACCGGGGATCCGGTGATAGGATGCCAAGTCGTTCGCCGTGCCGGAGGGAATAATGCCTAGTGCAACACCGCTCCCGACGATGCCGTTAAGCACCGCATTCACGGTGCCATCGCCGCCGCCGGCCACAATCGTGTCCGCACCCTCGAGGACGGCTCGCCGGGCCAGCTCGGTGGCGTGCGAGGGATCATCGGTTCGATGGATATGAACTCGTGTGTCTGCGAATTTCTCCCAGAGGATCCGCAAGAGGTCCTTCCCGTTTCCCCTCCGGGAATATGGATTGGCAATGACGTGAATCTTCATTCCGTGATCTCCATGTCACACTGATGGAGTAATGACCCATTCTCTGCGGCGATCGTCTTTCCGTTTCTCTGCGGCGTCTTACTCCGCGCCAACCGTTGGTGGGCGCGGGCGAAATCGCCAGCGGACAGGGAGCCGATGAGCGACAACTCGCCCGCCAGGCAGAGACTGGCACAGACCTCCGCCAGCGCGGCGGCTTTTCCAGAACCGGCCAACCCTAGGATTTCGAGGCAAGCTTGCTGGCTGGGGAGGCCAGTGCCGCCACCGACTGATCCCACGATCAGGTTCGGGAGGGTGACGGTCGCGTAGAGTTCCCCGTGGGAGGTCAATTCGAAACGAGTAATGCCGACGGCGGATTCGGCCACGCAGGCAACATCCTGTCCGCAGGCGAGATAGAAGGCCGCGAGGCCGTTGGCGTACTGGCCCTGGATGCCGATCGTTCCACTGAGGACGCCACCTATTGCGCCCATGCGCCAGCAGTTGACCATGACCTGCGGCGTCGTACGCAGGCGCTTGACTACGAGATGTGCGGGCAGAATAACCTCAGCCGTAACTTTCTTTCCCCGTACCGTTACGGAAGACTGGGTGCTCGACCTCTTGTCCCCGGAGAGGTTGGCCTCGACAAAGAAGTGTCGCGGCTGCACCGGTGTATGGGCGATGATGTAGCCACAAATAGCTTCAGTGGCGATAGTGACCATGTTCTGCCCAGCCGCATCGCCGGTAGTAAATTCAAAGGTGAGATAGACATGATTCCCCTCGACTGTGACCCGCATATCGATGAGCTTCCCGTGGCGGGTGGTACCTTCTGCCGCGCACCTGAATTCTCCAAATTGGTTCCATGCCCAGCTTGCAAAGCGCCCGGCCTCCCGAAGGTTATTGAAGGCGAAGCCGGGTGCCCGGCTGATGCCTTCATTGAGCAGCATTGCGGTACAGCCGCCGGCCTCGCTGATGAGCTGTGCGCCACGGCTATAGGAGGCAACGAGAGCAGCCTCGGTCGTCGCGAGCGGGACGTAGTAGTCGCTCTGAGCGAACAAGCCGTGAACCCGGAGTGGACCTGCCAAGCCTACAGGGACCTTAACGGTGCCGATCACATTCTCCACATTGTGCTGGTACCGCTCTATCTGTGCCAGCGTGGTCGCGTCCGCCAGTGCCTTGCGGCTTTCCGGTGGGACAGTCAAGAGCCGCCAACGCTGCTCGAGGGTCTCCGGGGTGATGCGCGATACGCGGGTCAAAACTCGTGCGTTGTTTTCAGGCTTAGGCTCGCGGTGCTGGATTCGTCGATCTATGCTCGGGGAGGCGATCGTCATGAGGCTACGTTGTGTCCTATGTTTGAGAAATTTTCGAGACGCCACGGTTCGTCTCTCTCAGAGACTTTCTGCCCCACTCACGCTGTAGGCCGAACGGGATTCGGAGAACAGCTCTGGACGCCCATCCGGTCAGGTTTCAGAAGATCGGACTACGCAAGGCGAGTGCCAGCCGACGAAACGGAGGGGACGGTCGGGAGGGCAATTCCCGAACCGCTGAATTTTAAAGGATGACGATCCTATTGAGTACGACTCGGTGAGGTGAAAAAAGAACCGAAGGTGCTAAGAGACCTATGCACCCCCGTAATCAAACCGCCAACCATACTTAGCAGTCGCTGCATCGCGTAGTCCTGGGAGCGGATTGATTCTCGTTAGGAGATCGCTGGCAAAGACTTTGACACCGTGACCCCGGTTCGGTATCGTTGGGCGCCACAGGGCCGCTGACGTTTCCATCGGGAAAGGGGGAGGGGCGTCATGTTTGGTCCCGTCACGCTCGACACCCTCGACATCGTAAAGGCCG
>JBHICF010000040.1:0-11880 GCA_046759485.1 Nitrospiraceae bacterium | reverse complement strand
CTGTTCCTGACTCGATCAGACAGGGTTGACGTGCCAGGTGTTGCTCTTCCAGGTGACGGAGGTATCTCTCAAACATGACTGAAGCTGCAAGGCAATAAGCAGGAGCTTGCCGTTGGATAGTAGATAGGAACCCTGTTCGGTCCAAGCACGGGAAGAACTATACCCTGTGATGCAGGTCTGTCAACGCGATTGTATTGGTGGCACGCGATGTCGCCTGAATTGACAATGGGTCTGCAACCTTAGTATAAGCGCGAAGATCTCGCGCGGCGTCCAGGTAAGTGTTGGCGTGAGTGTATGCATAGGGGAGGGACGGGCTCGATGGCCTTCCGGATTAAAGTCTTTTCAAGGGATACTGTTCCGACAGAAGCCCAACTCTTAGGTGGCGCCGAGCGGTTCATGCTCCTCGCTGAGCGTCACCGCGTAGGTATTATCGTTGGCGTGGTGCTCGCGATCGTGGCTCTCGGCGTCGTGGGCCTGGCCATTTGGTATCAATATCAGCAGGCTGAAAAGGCCTCGGTCCTGAAGCGGGAGGCGGCGCTCTTCTACTTCGATCGTCCGGCTGACGACCCACTGAAAGCGAGTGAACGTTTGAAGCAGGCGATCAGCAAGTACCGCGAATTGGTGCAGGAGTACCCGCGAACCCCGAGCGCGCAACTGGCGCTATACCATCTCGGCAACGCGTTGGTTCAATTCAACGACATCGGCGGTGCGATCGAGGCGTATAAAAAGTATATCGCCTCTTACGGGTCGAACAAGCCGATGCTCGGGCTGGTCTATCAGCGTCTGGGGTATGCGTACCTGGCCAGTGGTGATCCGGAAGAAGCCGTCAAGGCCTTTCAGGGTATCGTGGCGGTCCCAGGATCCCTGAATAAAGATCATGCTCTCCTTGAGCTGGGAAAGCTCGAGGAAACCAGATCGAATCCCGAGGGCGCGATGTCTTACTATCAGAACCTTGTAAAGGACTACCCAAACTCCGCTTATGCCGGCGAGGCGTCGGTCCGTATCAAAGCCTTGGAGGCAAAGACCGGTCCGAGAGACGACAAGGAAAACGAGAGCTCGGACGCAGATGAGGCGGATTCAACTAGAGATTGAAGAGCACAAACGGGAGCTGCCCTAGGCTGGCTAGGGGAACTCGTGGGTCTGTCGCGGGAATCGACTGTGAGGGTGCCGGATATCTGGCGGAATTAGCTTGGCATGCCGAGTTAAGGTGGGGGAGGACAGCACCGCTCGCGTTAGGGAGAAATAGCGAGTAAGTCCCCAGGCTTGATTCGGTGGCTCATCAAATTATTCAATGCCTTCAGCTCTGCCACAGTGGTCCTGAACCGCCTTGCAATCTTCCATAAACTGTCCCCAACCCGTACTTTGTACCAGCCCTTTCCATTCTTCCCGCTCTTCTTTACTTGCCACGTCTTGATCCCGCTAAAGGCCTTTTCGACAGTCTCCTTGGTTCCGGCTGGGACCTTGAGATAATACTCACTGTCATAAGGGGGAGTCACTTTGCGGCGTAACTCCGGATTGAGGCGGCGCAGCTCGGGGTAGGGGATCCCCGTTGCTCTGGCAACGGCTTGTAAATGGACAGAGCGTCGGACAGTCACCTCATCAAATTGGTGGACGTCGGGCTGTTCAAGATTGAAACCGAATTGTTCGGGATTCTTTGCAATGATCGCGGCGGCCATGAACTTAGGCACATACTCTCGCGTTTCGCGCCGCAGATATCTCGTTTGCGCAATTTCCCAGTAGCTCTCCGCGCGGGCCTTCCGCAGCGCGCGCTGTACCTTCCGCTCCCCGGCGTTGTACGCGGCCAGAGCCAGAGGCCATGATCCGAACAGATCGTACATGTCGCGGAGATACCGGGCCGCTGCCACCGTGGATTTCATCGGATCCCGGCGTTCGTCTACATACCAGTTCACACGCAGACCGTAATGTTTCCCCGTGCCCTTCATAAACTGCCAGGGCCCGGTCGCTCGGGCACGCGAGTAAGCTCTTGGATTGAACCCGCTCTCAATGAGGGAGAGATAGACAAGGTCTGGCGGAAGATCAAACTCCGCAAAGATCTGCTCAACGAGAGGCTTGTAGTGATTCAAGCGCGCGAGCCATTGTGTAAAGCGTTCCCGGTTGTCAGTCTGAAAATAGCGAATATGGCGCTCGACTTTTCGATTGCGGGCCATGGGTATCTGTGAAATGCGCTCTTTGAAAGCTTGGTCTGCACTCTTAGGAGCCCGCAGAGCCTGATCCCATGCAATAAACTGTTCCGCAAACTGCTCCAAGAGGGTCGGCACATGGGCCTGGGTTTGCAACGCGGAAGCCTGAACCGGCGTGCTCTCAATAGCAGGAGTCTCCTGCTCTCCAACTTGATGGTCGCTGGGTGTCGGCATGACTGAGGTCGGGTGAGACTCACTGGACACGGCGGTCTCAGTGGGCGCGGTGGTTCCTGATAACCGGGAGGACGCGTTTAGCTCGAGAGGCTCCGCACTGACCATCCTCTGGGTGTTGAGCAGCCCGAAACTTACCAGTGGGGCTACAAGGAACACTCCGATCGTCAGAACAGCACGTCTACTTTTCTTCATCATCTCCAGCGGCCTCCATACCTCTGAGATCATTGCTGATCTCAAACTAATGGGTCACGTGTAAGATGTCAAGAAAATGTTGGAGAAACTCGCGGCGAGCGATGCGGGGCTGAGCCGCACGCAGACTGCTGAAACGCAGCGGTTGAGACGTCGTCTGTTGCCTTGACAGGGTATAGGGCCTGTGTTAGCGTATCGCCCTTCCCACGCTTCAGATCTCACGATCCTGTTATCAGGGAGAGCGGAACGATGCTAAAGCGGTATTTACTCGCACCTGGGCCCACACAGGTGTCGCCTGAAGTGTTATTGGCGATGGCCCAGCCCGTGATTCACCACCGGGCTCCGGATTTTGCTGAGCTGTTTGCCGAGGTCCGAGCAGATCTGAAATGGTTGTTCCAGACAAGCAATGATGTCTTGATCCTGGCGTCTTCCGGTACCGGAGGAATGGAAGGCGCGGTGGCCAATTTCCTCTCGCCTGGCGATAAAGCGCTGGTCGTGAACGGGGGAAAATTCGGCGAACGGTGGGGGAAGATTTGCAAGACGTTCGGCGTGCAGGTCACCGAGATCAAGGTAGAGTGGGGATGTGCAGTCGATCCCCAAGTGGTTGCCGATGCGCTGAAGCGGGATCCGTCAATTAAGGCAGTGTACGTACAGGCGAGCGAGACCTCGACCGGCGTGGCCCATGATACAAAGGCGCTGGCGGAAGTGGTGAGGTCGCATGAGGGGACGATCTTGGTCGTTGATGCGATTACGGCGATGGGCGTGTTCGACATCAAAACCGATGCGTGGGGTCTCGATGTGGTGGTCACTGGGTCGCAGAAAGCGTTAATGCTTCCTCCTGGGCTCGCTTTCGTGAGCGTCAGCGACAAAGCCTGGCAGATGGCCGAGAAGGCCAAGAATGGGGCGTTCTATTTTGATTTCAAGAAGGAACGCGACTCCCAGGTCAAAAATCAGACCGCTTACACGCCGGCGGTGTCGATGATCCTCGGTCTGCAACAGGTTTTGCGGACCTTAAAAGCCGAAGGGTTGGAGGCTGCGTTTGCTCGTCAAGCGAGGCTGGCCCATGCTATGCGTGAGGGAGTCAAGGCTGCGGGGCTCGCGCTGTTTCCTAAAATGTCGCCGAGCAACGCGCTGACCGCAATTACTGCTCCAGCCGGCGTGGATGGTCAAGCGATCTACAAGAACCTGAGAGTACAGTACGGAATCACTGCTGCTGGCGGCCAGGACCATCTGAAAGGGAAAGTCTTCCGCATCTCTCACATGGGCTACATTGACACCTTTGATATCATCATGGCGCTAGCGGCGGTGGAAATGGTGCTCAAAGGACTCGGGCACTCCATCCAACTTGGAAGTGGGGTTGCCAAAGCGGAAGAACTTCTTCTTGCCAAGTCGTAGCGTCCTACATCATCCAAAGTCCAGAGTCGATGAAAATCCTGGTTAGCGATAGCCTATCGAAGCGAGGCCCCGAGATACTCGAGAAAGCAGGCTTCACGGTGGACGTGAAGACCAAGCTGCCGAAGGAGGCCCTCCTCAAGGAAATCAAGCCGTACGATGGGCTTATTGTGCGGTCCGCCACCAAGGTTACGGCTGAGGTCATCGAGGCGGCTGAAAACCTCAAAGTCATTGGCCGGGCCGGGTCGGGCCTGGACAACGTTGACACCCAAGCGGCCACCCGTCGAGGAATCGTCGTGATGAATACGCCAGGAGGCAACACCGTCACGACAGCCGAGCATACCCTGTCGATGATCTTTGCGATGACGCGGCGCATTCCCCAAGCGACGGCTTCCATGAGAGCTGGCAAGTGGGAAAAAGAGCGGTTCATGGGAGTGGAGCTGTACAACAAGACGCTCGGTATCATAGGGATTGGCCAAATCGGTGGGTATCTCGCCAAGTTGGCGCAGGGAGTATCTCTGCAGGTCATCGCCTATGATCCCTATCTGGCCCCGGAGCGGGCTCAGAAGATGGGTGTGGAACTCGTGGACCTTCCAGAGCTCTACCGGAGAGCTGATATCATTTCGATCCACACCCCGCTCACTCCAGAAACCCGGTCGATCATTAATACCGACGCGATTGCGCAGATGAAGCCCGGAGTCATGATTGTGAACTGTGCACGCGGGGGGATTATCAATGAGTCGGATCTTGCGGAAGCGCTGAAGTCCAAGCGGGTCGCCGCTGCAGCCTTTGACGTGTTTGAGCAGGAGCCGATTGAATCGGATCATCCCCTCCTGGCGTTGGATAATTTCACTTGCAGCCCGCATATCGGCGCGTCGACTGAGGAAGCCCAGGAAAACGTTGCGATTGGGATTGCTGAACAGATCGTGGACTATTTTACGAAGGGCGTTGCACGAGGAGCCGTCAACATCCCTTCTGTTCCTCCCGAATCGCTCCCTCAGCTCCAGCCCTTCATCACCCTGGCTGAAAAGCTTGGGCTCCTTCAGGCGCAGCTCTACGAAGGAGGGCTGGAACGTGTCACGGTCGAGTATAGTGGAGAGGTCGCTGGTCTTGGAGTTGCGCCGTTGACCATCGCCGCGCTCAAAGGACTGCTGACTCCGATTCTTGAACACGCCGTCAACTATGTGAACGCCCCGGTCATAGCAAAGGAACGGGGCATTGAAGTCAAAGAGATCAAGAGTAGCGATGCGGGCGATTTCACCAGCGTGATTCGAGTGCGGGTGGAAGCTGGAAAGAAAACCCATCACGTGGCTGGAACTCTGTACAGCCGAAAGGATCCTCGGATTGTCGAGATCGATCAATTCCAGGTCGAGATGGTACCCGAGGGACACATGATGCTGATCCTCAATGTGGACCGGCCAGGTGTGATTGGTGCCGTGGGGCATGCGCTCGGCCAACACAACGTCAATATCGCCCAGATGCAATGTTCTCGGGAGGAACGAGGTGGAAACGCGCTGCTGATCATCGGTCTTGATGCTCCCCTTCCACCTGGCGTTCTCAATACCATCAAGCGCGAAAAGAACATCCTATCTGTTAGGCTCGTAGATCTGTCAAAAGGCCTCTAAACCAGAAGGTCCAGGGAGCACCTGCGACCGCCGCAGAGAGATCCCTGCGACGGGCAGCCTTGCGGCTCAGCAATCCAGCGTATGGATCACACACAGCAGTCGGCCCAGCAACAGGCACCGCGTCTCCCGTATAGCTCTCTACGGTCACGTGCCCGCTTCGTAGGTGTTGAGCCGACTTCGCGACAAACCTTCATGAATGGACCGGGCTAAACGCCCTTGGTTGCAGTCGATGCCCCGCCCCATCGGCAGATCGATCCGTCCGCACACCTCACCGGTCCCGAGGGACCAGCGCTCGCTCATTCCTGTGGGGATGGCTACCATTCTTCCCCACACGGCTCAGCGAGTGCGGCATCTCGAGGCTGTTCTGCTGACCGTATTAAGCCGCTGGGGGTACCAGGAAATCATCCCCCCCACATTTGAGTACCTCGACGTCCTCTCCTCCGGTCTCGAGCCGGAGCTCATCGAGAAGTGTTACAAGTTTGCGGATCAGACCACAGGGCGGATTCTCCTCTTGCGCCCAGACGTCACGGCGCAGATCGCCCGGATCGTCGCGATGGGAATGGTGGAGGCAAGCGTCCCCCTCCGGTTGTGTTACCGGTCCACGGTGTTTCGCTACGAGCCTGAGCACGCTGGCCGAGAGCGTGAGATCTTCCAAGTCGGGGCGGAACTCATCGGCGTCGATGGCGTCAGTGCCGACGGTGAGATCATCGCGCTCATGATCGACTGCCTCAAACAGCTCGGCTTAGTGACCTTCACCGTCTCGTTAGGCCATGTCGGGTTTTTCCAAGCCCTGCTCGCCAGCTCGGGCCTTTCCCCAGAGGGTCAGAAGCGGGCGGAGCACGCTGCTGCTCGAAAAGACCTGTCCCGGCTCGATGAAATACTCACCCGCGAGCGGGTTGCGAAGTCAAAGGCACGGGTGATCCTTGAGGTTCCCAGCCTGTACGGCCGGGAACAAGTGCTGGACCGAGGGCGAGAAATTGCCGGACGAGATCGAGAGTTGCGCACGACTCTTGAGAGGCTGACGAAAGTCTATCGCTTGCTGAAGGCCGCGGGTTTGCATGACCGGCTGTTGCTTGATCTGGGTGAGTTCAGAGGATTCGACTATTACGACGGTGTTGCCTTCGACGTCTTTGCCGAAGGGATAGGCTCGGAGCTAGGCGGGGGAGGGCGGTACAACCATTTGATCGGGCGGTTCGGGCGTGCGCTACCCTCCACGGGGTTCGCCCTCGATGTCGATCGGCTCTTTCAGGCGCTCAAAACCGTCGGGGAGCGTCAGGACCATGAGCGCGTCGATTTCCTCATTTCGGCGCCGGTCCGGTCCAGCGACCGTGTTTTCCAAGTGTCGCAGATGCTGCGCCAAACGGGCTTCCGTGTCACACAGGGTGTGCTGCGCCACCGTGGCGACGCCGGGATCCGCGAAGCGATCGAAGAAGGCCGGATGCTCAAAGCTCGAGTCGTGGCGGTCTTAGGGGAGGCTGGGATGGCCCCGGATGAGGCGATGGTTGTCGCCTGGCCGGTGGCACACGCTTCCGGTGGCTCCCGGTCATCGACGCGCAAGGTTCTCAAAATCAAGGAACTGTCCACCCTGCTGTAGCATCGCCTCAAAGGAAATTGACTCGATGGACTTCTCCGATCACTCACAGCCTCGGCTTCCGCCTCAAAACCTGGAAGCTGAGCAATCGGTTTTAGGCGCGATCCTCCTGGACCGCACGGCTGTTGCAAAGGTCGAGGAGCTTCTGACCGAAGAAGATTTCTACCGGACGGCTCACCGGAAGATTTTCCGGGCTATGCTCCATCTCTCGGCCTCAGATGAGGTCATCGATCATATCACCCTGACCGAGTATCTCAAGAATAGGGGGGATCTGGAATCCGTCGGGGGCGCGGCCTATCTGGCGGAGTTGGTCCAGGTGGTCCCCACGGCCGCCAATGTCCGGTACCACGGCCGGATCGTCCGAGAGAAGGGATTGCTCCGCGGGCTCATCGGCTCTTCCACTGAGATTGTCTCTCGAGGGTATGATGGCACGTCGTCCGTGGATGATTTACTGGACTTCGCAGAACAGTCCGTGTTCAGCCTTTCTCGTGGGAAGCTCGGTCGCACGTTTATTCGGCTCAAGGAGGTCATTAAGGGCAGTCTCGATCTTATCGATGCCCTGCACAAACAGGGCAAACATGTCACCGGGATCCCGACCGGCTTCGAGGAGCTCGACGACCTGACCGCTGGCCTCCAGGCTTCTGATCTGGTCGTGATTGCGGGGCGTCCAGGAATGGGCAAGACCAGTCTCGCCCTTAGCATGGCCCTGAATGCGGCCATCAAATTCCACCATACGGTTGGAATGTTTAGCTTGGAAATGTCTCAAGAGCAACTTGTGTTGCGCATGCTGAGCTCGGAGGCGCACGTGGATTCGCATGCCCTGCGCACCGGTCGGCTGCAGAAAGAAGACTGGTGGAGATTGGCTGAGGCTGCCGGGAAACTCGAGCAGGCGCCTATGTTCATCGATGACACCGGAGCCCTGACGGTGCAGCAGATGCGCGGGAAAGCGCGAAGGCTCAAGGCAGAAAGCGGGCTGGATCTCCTGATCGTCGACTACTTGCAGCTCATGCAAGGCCGTATTGATGCGGAGTCTCGTCAGCAGGAGATTTCTGATATCTCCCGGTCCCTCAAGGCTCTGGCGAAGGAATTGCACGTTCCCATTGTGGCGCTGTCTCAGCTGAGCAGGGCTGTCGAGAGCCGGCAGGATAAGAAGCCTGTGCTGGCCGACTTGCGAGAATCGGGCGCCATCGAGCAAGATGCCGATGTCGTCATCTTCGTCTATCGCGAAGAAGTCTACGATCCAGACTCGGAGAAGAAGGGTATCGCAGACATTCTTGTCAGGAAACACCGGAATGGACCGACCGGTGACCGACAACTTGCCTTTCTTGACAAGTACGCTCAATTCGCCAATTTATCTGATCGCGAGGTGGTTTGACAGCCACTTTGATGGCTTCCTATAATGGCCGGTCTGTGTTACGCTAGTTTTTCAGTCGGCCTCAGAGTTCTGGTCAGGGGCGGAACAACCGGCGACGGGTAGGCATGACAGCGGCGGGCAATACACAGCGGTCATGTGCGAATTGGGCGGTCTATAGCCTGCTGATCATCTCATCCGTTGTGATTTCGTGCTCGACCGTCCCGCACCCGGACCCCGGCCAGACGGCTTCAGCTGATCCTACCTCTGCCCCCATCGTGAAGCATGCCCGGTTAGCTGACCCTCGCGCGTACTACCACTTTATGCTGGGCTACCAAGCAGAAATGGCCCAGGACGTGGATCGGGCGATTGATGAGTATCTGACAGCACTCCGACTTGATCCGTCGTCGGTGACGCTGAAATCCCGCCTCGCTGCGCTCTATTTCTCCAAAGGTGAACTGCCGACGGCTGTGCGGTTTGCCGACCGCGTTGCCGAGTCGGACCTACGTGAGGCCAAGCCACTAGCCCGGGTCGGCGCCATCTATGCCGGAGCCGGTCTCTACGAAAAGGCACTCTCAGTGTATGACCGAGCCATTGAGTTGGATGCGGAGGCGAGTGAATATTATTTTTCCAAAGGTATCATGCTGATCAATCTCAAGCGCTACGAGGAAGCCACGGGCGCGATCACCCAGGGGATCGCTCTCGACAAGAACTCACATATTGGTTATTACCACCTCGGCAGGATCGGGGTTGAGACGAAGCAGTTCGATCAGGCCATCGAGAATTTCCAGCTCGCGGTGAAGAACGATCCCTCCTTTGAACCAGGTTACCAGGCGCTGGCTGCGGTGTATGAGTCGAAACAGGAACGGTCCAAGGCGATCGAGGTCTACCGTCAGTTTCTCCGAGATGTCAATCCGCGGAATGTGGAGATTCGTCGGCATCTCGTTCGCCTGTACATCGCGGAGAAATCATACGAAGAAGCGCTGGCTGAGTTACAGATCATCCTCGATGACACGCCCGATGACCTAGATGCTCAACTCAGGGTCGGCCTCATCTACGGAGAGATGAAAGACTACCCTCGAGCCATCGAGCAGATGAACAAGATTCTGGCAGACCGGCCCAGGGAGTTGAGAATCCGCGACTATCTCGGCTTGATGTATGAAGGATTGAAGGACTATGACAACGCGATCAAAGCGTATGAGCAGAATCTTCAGATCGATCCTTCCTATGCTGACGGACATATTCACTTGGGGTACCTCTTGTACCGATTGAAACGTTATCCTGAGGCGATTCCTCACCTGAAGAAGTCGGTTGCGCTCAAGCCGAAACGGCCGGATGCCCACCTGCTGTTAGGTCTTACGTACTTGCAGACCGAACAGTATACATTGGCGTCAGAAGCGTTTGAGGCCGGAATCCTCCACAACCCTCGGAATCCAGATCTCCATTTCAATCTGGGAACTGCGTATGACAAGCTCGACCGCTTTGACGACGTCGTCAAAGAGATGAGAACCACACTTGAGCTTGATCCGCACCACGCGGACGCGTTGAATTACCTGGGATACACCTATGCTGAACGTGGAATCGAGATCGATGAGGCTGTCTCGCTCACCAAACGCGCGGTCTCTCTGAAACCGGATAATGGATATTACGTTGATAGCCTGGGCTGGGCCTTTTATAAGAAAGGCCTCATCGATGAGGCTCTCGTAGAGGTGAAGCGAGCGGCGACCCTCGTTGGTGACGACCCGGTCATCTTCGAGCATCTCGGCGAGATCTATCTCAAGCAGAATCACAGGCCGGAAGCCAAGGAAGCCTGGCTCCGCGCCCTCGAACTGGATCCGAGCAACAAGAAGCTGATCGAGCGATATCGGCAGCATGGCTTTGGTGATCCGACACTCGAGGAGCGAGTGCGGCAAGCCAAGCGTCGGATCGATGAGCAGTCTCCTTCCCTGCCCTCGTCCCCATAAGTTCTGACAGCACGTACTCGGCTGAATGAAGTAAACGGGTCGGGCCCTCTGGGCCCAATGACCGAGTCTCCTCCCGACTCAGGGGAATCCGCAGCGCAGCTGTCGGCATCCATGCACTGCATTCCACATCACCAATTCCTGCTTTAGTTTGTCCAACCTAGTCATTTCTGGTAACGTTCTTTCTTGACTCCTCTTGCGTGAACGTGAGGCCGACACACTCGTTGGGCTAAACGAGCAGAAGACTATCCGTACGACGCTGGTTAAGTACAACAAAGTATGAAATCGCCATCCAGTTCCCCCACCGAGCGTGCCGCCAATGAGGTCTTGCATGGCCAGGGCATACGAGAACGCGCGGAGTCTGTGTGGGGATGGGAAACTCCCTCGGGGCAGTTGCGCGCCGAACGACGGGCTCGGTTCCTGATTGAGCACGCAGAAATCACCGCGGCGTCCTACTGTTTAGAAGTTGGATGTGGAACAGGGGTCTTCACCGCCAGACTTGCACGCACTGGCGCTCGCCTCGATGCTGTGGATGTTTCTCCCGACTTGCTTGAAAAAGCAAGACTCCGCCCTGGCTGCGAACATGTCTCGTTCATGTTGGGAAATGCAGAAAGCGGTGAGAATCTCCGTGGTCCTTACGATGCCGTCGTAGGAGTCAGTGTCCTTCACCACTTGGACTGTTCAATGGCGCTACCGTGTCTGCTGAAGGTGTTGAAGCCTGGAGGTCGATTCGTCTTCAGCGAACCTAACCTCAGGAATCCACAAATCTGGCTTGAGCGAAACGTGAAGTGGTTGAAGCCGTTACTTGGCGTGTCGCCTGATGAGGGGGCCTTCGTCCGAGGCGAGATTACAGCGACCCTGGAACAGCATGGCCTTGCGAGGGTGTCAGCCACTCCATTTGATTGGCTGCACCCCTGGAGCCCTCGGCCGCTGATTCCCGCGATCAACTCCTTGGGTTTAATTTTAGAACGAGTGCCAGTGATCCGTGAATTTAGCGGAAGTCTTCTCATCGTGGCCAGAAAGCCATAACGCCACAACTTATCACCCAGTCGGCATCATTCTGTCGGTTGGGGGAGGGGAACCAGGAACTCTCGTTGACTCGTATGAGTGCTCAACAGCGATCGCTTCCCGCTCGATCCCATCTTTCTCGCAGCACACGCCGACTCGCGCCATTTTCATGGTCTGCCACCTCCATCGACAGTAGCAGGAATGAGTGAGGCCCCTTCTATCCCTCGCCCAGATCCAGGCGAGCGTCCCGTTATGGGGAACATCGCGGGCGGGGAAGTGTCCTCAGGATCTGTGCTCGTGGTGCTCGGGGGGATCATCCTGGCCTTCTATGCTCGGCTCTGGCTTCCGGATTTGGTGCTCATCAAGCGCGACGCCTTTCGGTATTTCC
>JBHICF010000039.1:0-11988 GCA_046759485.1 Nitrospiraceae bacterium | reverse complement strand
TGTTGTGGAGAGGAACGAGGGCAGGTGGTCTCAGACCCGACTTGTCACGCGCTTGCCCCGTCGAGGAGTCTTTGACGAACGGATGGTCTCACCCGGGAGAGATGTGTCCTCAGTATGATTTTTGCTTGGCTCCGAGACCGTCCGATTCTGAAGGATCAGCTCATCGAGCCGAAGCCCGCATTGAACGCATCGCCATCCGTGGAAGAGGCCACTGGGAGCCTGGTGCTCTTCCTGCATCAGCAACCCTGTGCACTTGGGACAGTTCATGATACGCAGTCCAGAGAAATGCCGTGTGGTGCGCGAAGGTGAATCGGCCTCGCCCTTAATCAGCTTTGACTAGCTCTGGGAAGTTGTGCCTCGCATGGACGACAAGGCTCAATGATCAGCCCCCCAGCGTATCAAGCATCTCTTTCATACTCTTCATAATGCAGCTGAAAATCGGTGTGTCGCGTTCTGTATAGCGACTGGCCTCCGCCAAGCGTAGTTCCATCACCAGATCCAAGAAGTCTTCCGGCTTGTCGCTCTCGAACGCAACGACGAATTCCTGATCATCGAGCCCGAACGAATAGGTCGTATTGAGCTTCACGGACGGATAGCGATGGCCGATCTCGATATGCTCATCCATCATGCCTTGCCGGGCTGCCTTGGTGAGGAGGTACCAGGCTCGTGTCTTGACGAAGGGATAGACGAAGATGTACTTCCCCTTGCCCGGAACGATCTGCAAACGCTTGCTTTCCTGCCCCTCATGCACATGGTGGTCGACATACACGGAGCGCTTGGTCATGGAGAGGTAGGAGTAGGGCGTCGACAGGTACCTGCCTAACCCGGTGGCCAGCAATTTGGATGACATTTCCTGGAAGAGTTCGAGTTCATATCCAATCCGCCAGAGCATAAAGTCGCAGTCACCTCTGATGCCGACCAGCGTATACGGGATCACGATGACTTTGCCGGCATACTCGTCGACAACCCTGGAGAATTCCTGTTTGCCCCGGCTTCGCTCCTCCTCAGACAGCCTGCGCCAGGCGCTATCCACCTTATAGAACGAAAAATTGACGAACTGGCGCTTGCCAGCCTGCTCGCCACTAGCCATTGCGTTCCTCCTCGCCGTAGGTATGCGTTAATCGTGTAAGAAGAGGCGATTTTTAACATTTCACCTGATGTTTGTCAACCTAGCTCAGCTGGCTGGAACGGCGTTGACATACCATACACGATCTGCTATCGGCTCACGCCTATGTACGAAAAAGTGGCTCGCAGGCCCAGCCTGCTACGCCTGCTGCTTGCTGGTGCCTTGGTCCTTGCGGCAGACCCTTGGGCTGGGCACCTGGGTGCCATCGAAGTGGCACCAAATCCGGCCCAGATCCAGGAGGCGTTGGAACGGGGCAAAGCCGCGGCGGTTGCACGAACCCCACCGGATCGCCTCTACGCCTGGTTCGGGGGGGGCGATTCGTTGGAGCCCTATGGCTTTCTCATGACCAAGCTCGCCGGGATCGCGGTCATGGCGGCTCATTTTGCCTTGCGGTCAAAAACTCCAGGCCAGACAGACATCCAACAGATTCTTGACGACCAAGCGTTGCTGGTCAGCGTGGAGATCTTTGGCGACCATCCCACGTTCGCAGTGGATAGCTACATGGTCATGGTGCAGGGCGCGCGAACGGTCAAGCCGGTCAGAGTGCGGTTCGATGGTCGAGCGTCGCGAAGCTCGGCGTGGCCCGAGGCACCTGCGTTCCGTGCGAAAGTCGTGGCCTCGTTCGCGTACGATCAGCTGGACCCTCAAGCCAGAACTAAGCTCTCGGTATTTCCGGGTGATGGCGGGGAGGTGTCCTTCGATCTCAATTTCACGCAAATTGAGTAACTGGCATGCTGGATATGTGAGTCACATGAAGCATGGCTTGCGGCTTCTGGAGGTCCTGTGCGGCGTGGAGAGATCATCGCGATCGGGTCCGAGCTACTGCTGGGAGGTCGGCTGGACACCAATTCACTGTTCTTGACTGAGGAACTCGCGGGGGTTGGGGTCGAGGTCCGCTTCAAGACGGCGGTAGGCGATGAGGAAGACGAGATTGCGGCTGCCATCAAGTCGGCCGTGCAGCGAGCGGACATTGTCATCCTCACAGGCGGGTTAGGCCCGACCAGTGATGATCGAACCCGACAGGCGGTTGCCCGAGCGACGAAGCGTCCGCTGCACCGGCGGGTCGAAGCGTTTGAGGGCATGCGCCGCCGCATGGCGGTCTGGGGACGTACCCCTTCTGCGGCTCACCGACGGCAAGCGCTGATTCCTTCCGGTGCCGACGTCCTTGCCAATCCAGTAGGGTCAGCACCCGGTTTCTGCCTGATGTGGAGAGGCTGCCTGCTCTGCGCCTTGCCCGGCGTTCCTGCTGAAGCCAAAGGCATGTTTGTCGAGAGTGTACTACCGAGACTAGCAGCCACACCGGACACTCATCGAGGCGCGTTCGTCGAGCGGCAGATGCTCCACACGTTTGGCGTCCCCGAATCAGAGGTTGAGGAGCGGATCAAAGGTCTTGTGCCGTCTGTGCGCGGCGTGAGACTTGGCCTCCTGTCTTCGCCTCTTGGCGTCACGATTTCGCTTACCGCTTTTCGTAGTAAAGGAACTGCGGGAAAGAAACGAGCAGCGAGTCCGTTGGATGATCTGGTGCGCAATATGCGAAAGCGCATCGGCACATGGTTATATGCCGAGGGGACTGAGACCATGGAGGAGGTCGTTGGACGACGACTGTCTACGCGCGGGCTCACGATTGCCGTCGCGGAGTCTTGTACCGGAGGCCTGATTGGGCACCGACTCACGCAGGTGGCGGGCAGTTCCGCCTATCTCGACCGCGTCGTGGTGAGTTACAGCAATCAGTCAAAGGTGGAGCTGCTCGGCGTGCCAGATGACCTCATTGCTCAGCATGGTGCGGTGAGTCCCGAGGTTGCTGGCGCGATGGCGAGCGGCATTCGATTGCGGAGCCGCGTCAACATCGGGTTAAGCATCACCGGGATCGCAGGGCCAGAGGGTGGAACCCCCAAAAAGCCTGTTGGCTTGGTGTATGTTGGGCTGGACTCAGCCATCTCCTCGCAGCGCAGCCAGCCTGAAGCTGGGCACCCACGCGTCGAGGAATTTCGGTTTCACGGTGACCGTCATACCATCAAGCTGCGAGCATCCCAGGCAGCCTTGGACGTGCTGCGCAGGTGGTTGGAGTCTTGAGGCGTGGGGATAGAACAGATCAGAACCTTTATTGCCATCGAATTGCCGGGGACGCTCCGTCAAGCGCTTGCCGACCAACAAGCGCAGCTCCGTGACCTCATCGGGCGAACAGGCGATCGAAGCATTCGCCTCCAATGGGTCAAACCGGAGTCGATACACGTGACGCTCAAGTTTCTCGGCGATGTCGATGCCTCTCTCATTCCCAAGATGCAAGCCTCGCTTGCAGGGGCCGTGAGCAGTCAGCCGAGATTCTCCGTAGAGGTGAGTGGGTTGGGGGCGTTTCCAGACGCTCAGGCGCCACGAGTGCTTTGGGTAGGAATGTCGGGGTCTGGCAAGGAGCTGGCCGGCCTGGCAGCCCAGGTCGATCAAGCTCTGCACGAGCTAGGGTTCCCGCTAGAGTCCAGGCCGTTCCGTCCACATTTGACCGTAGCAAGGATTAAGGAACGGTCCCGCGAAGTAGGACGGGCACTCACGGCCAGCGGAGTGATGACCAAGGCCGTCGAAATAGGATCGCTCGCCGTCTCCAGTGTCTCGGTTATGAAGAGCGAGTTGAAGCCGTCTGGCGCTGTCTACACACGCCTCTGTGAAGTGTCGCTGAAGGAGCCATAGTCCTCCCGACCGTGTTGTACGTCATCGATGCTACCCTTCCCAACGTGACTTGAGTATAATGGGCGCACAACCCAGCCCAAAGGAGATCCCAATGGCCGAGCGAACGATTGAGAAAGACGAGAAAAAACGCGCGCTGGACTTGGCGCTATCACAACTCGAAAAGCAGTATGGGAAAGGCACGATCATGCGACTCGGGACGGCCGAGGCGCAGACGGATATTCCTGCGATCTCCACCGGGTCGCTCGGGTTAGATCTGGCGTTGGGCGTCGGGGGCTTTCCCCGTGGGCGGGTGATAGAGATCTTTGGACCAGAAGCGTCCGGAAAGACGACGCTGACACTGCATGCCATCGCGGAGGCGCAGAAAGCTGGAGGGATCGCAGCCTTTGTCGATGCTGAACACGCCCTGGACTTGAGTTACGCAAGAAAGCTCGGTGTCCAGGCCGACGACCTGCTGGTGTCCCAGCCTGACACTGGCGAGCAAGCGCTGGAGATCGCCGAAACGCTCGTGCGCAGCGGGGCCATTGACGTCATTGCAATCGATTCGGTTGCTGCGCTGGTGCCCAGAGCCGAGATTGAAGGCGAAATGGGAGATGCGCACATGGGGTTGCAGGCGCGACTGATGTCCCAGGCGCTTCGCAAGCTCACTGCAGCGATCGCGAAATCCCAAACCACGGTGATCTTTATCAACCAGATCCGCATGAAGTTGGGTGTCATGTTTGGAAACCCGGAGACGACCACTGGAGGCAATGCCCTGAAGTTCTATTCCTCCGTCCGTCTGGATATCCGACGAATCGAAGCCATTAAAGAGGGACAAGAAGTAGTTGGGAGCCGCGTGCGGGTCAAGGTGGTGAAAAACAAGATGGCCCCACCCTTCAGACAAGCGGAATTCGATGTCTTGTTTGCGGAGGGGATTTCCAAGGCGGGCGAGCTGGTGGACCTGGGCGTGGACAAGCGGGTCCTGGAGAAGTCAGGCGCCTGGTATTCGTATAAGAACGAACGGCTTGGCCAGGGCCGAGACGCGGTCAGAGATAACCTCAAGGCGAATCCATCAGTGGCGAAAGAGATCGAATCTCGTATCCGGGAGATCGTCGGTGTGCCGGCGCGTTCATCGGAGAAGCGGCCAGACACGCGGGGCGAAGAGAAGCGGGCCGAGACGCGATCGGAAGACAAACGGTCCCACGCAGGCCGGCCCGGGTCGTAGCCAGGGGAATGCAGCGAGGCGTGACCTCAAGTGAGCCCGCTTCGATTGGGCGGCTGGGCTGAGCGAGTCCCTTCTGCCACGCCTCCATGAACCAATAGAAGAGGATCGCGCGAACTCAAGCGGTGGAGCGCGATGTGCGAGGCACGGGCGTGCGTTCGTCAGGTGCCAGCCTTGAGGCTGCTGAACGATTGGCCCTTCGATATCTGGCTCGCCGGGACCGGTCCCAAGCCCAGGTACGAGCGTATCTCATCCAAGCGGGAGTGCCCGCCGTTCGAGCCCGAACCGTGCTGAAGAAGTTCGTCGAGCGTGGGTACTTGGACGATGAGGCCTACGCGTTACGCTGGGCCCGTCAACGGTTGGCTCGGCGGCCGATGGGGCGAGCCCGTATGGAAGGGGAGCTCCTCGGCCAAGGCTTTGACGAAAAGACGACGGCGCGGACACTCAGCGAGCTTTACCGTGACAAGAGCGAGCGGGCACTGGCCCTGATGCTGGTGCACCAGCGGCTTGCGGTCACGAAGGCGAGCGATCGCGCGCGAGGCGTGAGTCTGCTTCGCAGGTATGGGTTCGACGAGGAGATGATCGAGCAGGTGATGGGATCTGGGGCGGGACTGAGCACAGGCGACATGAGTGCGGACACGGGCAAGCCGATGAGCAGGCGAACTCTAAAACGGGCTGAGTTGTGAGCCAACGGGCAGCGGATCTTCGCGAGGCATTCCTCCGGTATTTTGAAGGCCACGGGCATGCGATTGTGCCCAGCGCCCCCCTCATTCCCCAGGCGGATCCCTCACTCTTGTTTACCAATGCCGGCATGAATCAGTTCAAGCGAGTCTTTTTGGGTGAGGAGACGCGCTCCTACCGGCGCGCTGTGTCAGTGCAAAAGTGCATGCGAGCGGGTGGCAAGCACAATGATCTGGAGAATGTTGGGTATACGGGCCGCCATCATACGTTCTTCGAGATGCTGGGGAATTTCTCCTTCGGCGATTACTTCAAGGAAGACGCGATTTACTTCGGGTGGGATTTTCTGACCGCGACAGTTGGGCTGCCCAAGGAGAAGCTCTGGGTCACGGTCTTTCGTGATGATGATGAGGCTCACCAGTTATGGGAGCGAAAGATTGGCGTCTCTGCTGCGCGCATCGTTCGACTTGGAGAGAAGGATAACTTCTGGCAGATGGGGGATACGGGCCCATGCGGGCCCTGTTCGGAAATCCTGATTGACCAGGGGGCCGCGCTCGGGTGTGGCCGTCCGGAGTGCGCGGTCGGCTGCGACTGCGATCGGTACCTTGAGATCTGGAATCTGGTCTTCATACAGTCCGACCGGGATGCGAGCGGTACCCTAAAAGCCCTCCCCAAACCAGGGATCGATACGGGCATGGGGCTCGAACGACTGGCAGCCGTGGCGCAGGGCGTCACGAGCAACTACGACACGGACCTGTTCCAACCACTCTTGCGTGCAATTAGCACACGGACTGACCATCGTTATGGTGAAAAAGGGTCGGGCGATCGCTCGATGCGAGTCATCGCAGATCACCTCCGTGCCATGGCGTTCCTCATCGCGGATGGTATCCTCCCATCCAATGAGGGGCGAGGATATGTGCTGCGACGGATTCTTCGGCGGGCGGCGCGACATGGACGACTGCTGGGCCTGTCAGAGCCATTCCTGGCGGAGCTGACTGAGACGGTCGTCGAACAGATGGGGGGAGCCTACCCAGAGCTGCGTGAAGCCGTGCGCACCATTACCGAAGTCACGCTGGGAGAAGAGGAGCGGTTCATCGCGACCCTCGATCAGGGTCTCCCGATTCTCAACCAGATGGTTGAAAAGGCGCAGGCATTGGGCCAAACGGTGCTCGCAGGCGACCAGGTCTTCAAGCTGTATGATACCTACGGGTTTCCCCTGGACCTCATCGCAGAGGCCTCCAGAGAACAGCAGATGCAGTTGGACGAATCGGGATTTCAGCGCGCGCTGGAGGAGCAGAGGGAGCGGGCCCGGAAAACGGCCGCTTTTGATCAAACGACCGCGCGGCCTGCCGTGGAGGAACTCAGTCGCCGCATCGCACCCGTACGCTTTGTGGGCTATGGGACGCTCACTGCCGACGGCATCGTCCAGGCGATGCTGAAAGGCGACCGGCTGGTGAATGAAGCGGTCGCGGGTGACGAAATCGAGTTAGCGCTGGATGTCACGCCGTTTTATGCGGAAGGTGGTGGACAGGTTGGAGACCGCGGGAGCCTCGACGGACCCGAGGGGCGTGTGGAGATCCAGGATACGACACGACCGGCCCCCAACGTGGTCCTCCATAAAGGAGTGGTCCGCGCGGGGCGTCTCCGCACCGGCGAAGCAGTCCGGGCATCCGTGAATCCTGTCACTCGCCAGGATGCGGCTCGAAATCACACCGGCACACACCTGGTCCATGCTGCATTGCGCGAGGTGCTTGGGCCTCACGTCAAGCAGTACGGTTCCTTGGTCGCACCGAATCGCTTGCGGTTTGATTTTGCCCATTTCAGACCGCTGGCCTCACGGGACATCGATGAGATTGAGTCGATGGTGAATAGTCGGATCCGACTGAATGATCAAGTGCGCACGGATGTCATGGGGATCCAAGATGCCGTGGCAGGTGGCGCGTTGGCCTTTTTCGGGGACAAGTACGGGGAAGAGGTTCGCGTCGTCAGCATCGATACGTTTAGCAAGGAACTGTGCGGAGGCACGCATTGTCAGCACACAGGAGAAGTCGGAACCTTCCGGATCGTGTCTGAGAACGGCGTGGCGGCTGGCGTCAGGCGGATCGAGGCCCTGACGGGAAGCGGTGCCTTGACGCAACTCAAACAGCTGGAAGGGGAAGTCCGTGAGCTTTCGGCGCTCCTCAAGGTCGGACCGTCTGAGGTGGTTGCGAGAACCAAAAAGCTCATGACGCAGTTGAAGGAGAAAGAGCGGGAATTGGAGGAGGTCAAGCTTCGCCTCGCGAGCGGCGCGAAAGAAGATGCGCAGGTTCGTACCATCCAAGGGGTGCAAGTGCATGCGCAGCGGGCTGACGGAATGGATGGGGCGGCGCTGCGAGTGTTGGCCGATCGTATACGCGACAAGCTCCGGAGCGGCGTGATCGCGCTCGGCGCTGCCAAAGAGGGGAAGGTCTCGTTATTGGTGGTGGTTACAAAGGACCTGAGCAAGAAGCTTCGGGCGGGGGACCTGATCCGGGAGATGGCTGCCGAGGTGGGCGGCACCGGTGGGGGCCGGCCGGAGATGGCTCAGGCTGGCGGTAAAGACCCAGAAAAACTCGGGGCGGCGCTGGAAAAGGTGTTTGAATTGGTCGAAAGAGCGCTCGCGCGGTAAACTTATGGCTGGCACGCGCATCTTGGCATTGGACCCTGGGACCAAACGCATTGGTGTGGCCCTCAGTGATGAACTCGGTTGGACGGCGCAGCCGCTCGAGACCTATGAACGGCGATCGGCTGAGGCCGATATGAAGTATATCCAGCAACTCGTTCGGGAGCACGATGTGCGAGAAGTCGTCGTCGGGTTGCCGATCCGGATGGATGGACAGGTCGGTCCGTCGGCGGAATGGGCGCAGCAATTCATGAACGCGCTCGCCAAGACACTCACAATTCCGATCGTGGCGTGGGATGAGCGGTTGACCACCAAGGCAGCTGAGCGAGTGTTGCTCGAGGCCGACGTCAGTCGTAGGAAGCGGAGAGGCGCGGTGAACCGCGTCGCAGCGGCGATCATGTTGCAGAATTACCTGGAACATCAGGCATCCGGGGAGCGCAAGACCGAGAGTCAACAGGAGACAGCGCAATGACCCGTGAATTGAAGCGCTGGTTGATCAGGGCCACCCTCGGCGTAACAGGAATTATTATGGCGGTATGTGTGTGGTGGATGATCGCCCCGATGACCTTTTCGTCCGGTTCGAGCGAGCCGCCTCAAGTCGTCATCAACATTTCTCAGGGGACGACCTTCAGTCAGGTGGCCACATTACTCGAAAATCGCAACTTGATCTCGAACGACTGGGGATTCGTGCTGCTCGGCAGGCTGCTGTGGGTGGATCACAAGATCTTAGCCGGGGAGTATGAGCTTGATGCCGGGATGAGCCCCTTCGAAATTCTTTCGGAATTCCGCAATGGTCATGTCAAGCTCCATGCAGTCACGATCCCCGAGGGCTACTCGGTTGCGCAGATTGCCGAGCTGCTGGGAGAAAAGGGGTTGGCTGATCCGCGAAAGTTCAAGCAGATCGCCCGTGATCGTGAAGTGATTCACTCGCTGAAATTGAATGTGCCCAGTCTCGAGGGATATCTGTACCCGAATACCTATCATCTCGCCCGGCATACACCACCGCAGCAGCTCATCGCCGTCATGTTCCAAGCGTTGGAAGAGGCATTCACGCCGAAGCTCCGCGCGCAAGCGAAGCAGATGAACATGAGCGTGCATGAAGTGCTGACCCTCGCGTCCGTCATCGAGAAAGAAACCAGTGTGCCCGACGAGCGTGCGATCATCTCCGCCGTGTTCCACAATCGGCTGCGTGGAAAGATTCCTTTGCAGAGCGATCCGACCGTGATCTATGGGCTGGAGTCCTTTGATGGGAACCTCAGGAAGCGTGACCTCGACTCGCCGAGTCGGTACAACACGTATCGATATAGAGGACTCCCTCCCGGACCGATTGCGAATCCTGGCATCGACGCGATTCGTGCCGCCTTATACCCGGCCCGCGCAAACTATCTCTATTTCGTGTCGCGCAACGATGGCACGCATTTCTTCTCATCCACATTAGCCGAACATAATCGAGCCGTGGATCGGTACCAACGCCGGCCCAACCATCGCCAGTCCTGAGCATGGGACTGTCCGTCCCGCTCGACCTTCCCAGTCTCATCGACCATACGGTGCTTCGACCTGATACGGTGAAAGCCGATGTGCTCCGTGTGTGTGAGGAAGCGCGGCGCTTCGGGTTTCCTGTGGTCTACATTCCACCCTGTTACGTGAGGGAAACCGTGGAGGCGCTCAGCGACACGGCAATCCGGGTTGGGGTGCCGATCGGATTTCCCTATGGATACCAGACGACGCAGAGCAAGGTGAGTGAGGCAGTTGAGGCGTGTGAGCAGGGCGTCGGAGAGTTAGATATGGTACTCAACATCAGCCGGCTCAAGTCAGGAGATGTGGCCGCCGTGCGAGACGACATCGCGGCAGTCGTGAAGGCGACACCGGGAGCCGGACACAAAGTGATATTGGAGACCTCCTATCTCTCAAGGCTAGAGAAGGAAGTCGCATGTAAGCTGGTGGTGGATGCGGGCGCGGACTACGTCAAAACGTCGACCGGGTTTGGACCAGCGGGCGCAACCATAGAGGATGTCCGACTCATGAAAGAGGTGGTGGCGGGGCGTGCCAAGGTCAAAGCTGCGGGCGGGATCAGAGATTTGAAGACGACCCTAGCCCTGCTGGATGCCGGCGCGGACCGTATTGGGACCAGCGCGAGCGTGGCGATCATGAAGGAGTGGCTCGCCAAGAAGTAGAGAGCTCCGCTTCGACTTCACTGGCCTGTCTCTGGTTAATGTAGTACTCGATGTTTCACTCCTATCACATTGAAGAATAATATCTTATTCTGACATCTTGTTGAGAAACCGAAACTCCGGCGTAGCCTGACACTTCCATTCGTTCTGGAATCCAGAGACCTTCCAAGGGCGACCTTCCTTCAGCATTCGGGTCTTGACGCGTCCGGTCCAGACGGGGACAATGCCCGAGCCATGTCCTTCGAAGGGAAGTTGACTCAGCTCGGGCTTCGGCTGCCTTCACCTCCGAAGCCAGTCGCGACTTACATCCCGGCGGTGCTCGCAGGCGACCTGCTCTTTATCAGCGGGGTCATACCGTTCCAGGATGGGAAACTGACCTGTGAAGGGAAATTGGGCAGGGAATTGACCGTCGAGCAGGGCTACGAGGCGGCTCGGGTCGCGCTGCTCAATGCCCTTGCCATCATCCGGAACGAATTAGGAACGCTCGATCGAGTCAGGAAAGTGGTGCGCCTGGTCGGTCATGTCGCGTCAGCAGAGGGGTTCGCCCAGCAGCCAGCGGTGGTGAATGGCGCCTCGGACCTGCTCGTGAGCATTTTCGATGATGCTGGCCGTCATGCCCGATTGGCGGTGGGCGCTGCAGGATTGCCGCTGAATGCGCCGGTCGAGCTGGAGTTAATTCTCCAAGTGTCGTAAGGCTTTCCGTTCCGCGCTGGCTGCGAGAGCATGCGAGTCCGCGAAAGGCCACAATCGATGCTAAGACCACCTCTCCTGTGCAGGCTACTTGTAGTCGGTGTAATCGGCCTAGTCGGCCAAGTCGGATTGTCGTGTGTGCTGTCTCCCGCGTTGGCAGGCGAGCCATCGCCCGCGATGGATGAAGCGGCGGTGCTCAAACGCGCCTCCGCGATCTACCTGGACGTGACCGTGACCACGTGGATGCGCAGGGGGAGATCGCTCACGCTCATCGAGCCCAACCTTAGGACCAAGCTGACGACGGCTGGATTCACCGTTGTCCGGGAGGAAAGCCAACCGCATGAGCTCATCCTGAAAGTGGACTATAAGGAAACACAGGGAAAAAGATTTCGGGTTGATACCTTTGGCACCGATATCACCTGTGTCATTGATCTTGAGCATGCAGAACTTGGGTCGCTTCTCAATCTGACGATTCGTGAGTCGTCCGGCAGTGTGAGTACGGGAACCCCTCCATACTTGGAGGCGCTCGAAAGGTTTGAGGCCAACCCGTATTACTACTTCCTGGCAGAGATCATCAGAGGCCGGGTGGTCGCACAGCGTGACATCACTGAAGGATTGATTCATGGCCTCAACGATCTGCTGGTGGCACAGGCACGTGGGGGGCGGCAACGTGGTGCGGACCATGGCTTGACGAGCGAGGATATGCTGTATGCTACTCTGGCGCGTGAGAACACGATTGAAGAACTGGGCCGGCTCAAGGACCGCCGGGCAGTCCCGCTCCTCACGGGGTTGCTCGATCATC
>JBHICF010000038.1:0-12271 GCA_046759485.1 Nitrospiraceae bacterium | reverse complement strand
CCACCTACCGCCCAAACCATGTGGGAGACAACGTTTACGCTCCAGTATAAACCGGTCCCTCCCTTCATCATCCGGGGGGAGTTCCGCTACGATAAATCCGACGCCAACACGTTCCAATTCGGAACGAGGGCTGCCAACAACCAGCAAACGCTGGCGGCCGAGGTCATTTATCTCTTCTGAAGGGAACGGGGGAAAACATGATGAAATGCATGCACCGGTACCGAATTGGAGTCGTGACATTGCTCGCCGTTGGTAGCCTCTGCGCGTTCGCTGGCTTGGCCTTCGCGCAGGAGGCCAATGGCATGGGTGAAATCAGTGCTGGCGACACGGCCTGGGTCTTGACCTCGTCAGCCCTCGTGTTGGCCATGACCGCGCCCGGGCTGGCGCTGTTTTATGGAGGCATGGTCCGGGGCAAGAACGTGCTGGCCACCATGATGCACAGTTTCATTGCGCTGTGTACGGTGAGCGTCGTGTGGGTGCTCTGGGGGTATAGTTTGGCCTTTGCCCCGGATATCGGCGGCATCGTGGGCGGCTTGCAATGGATCGGGCTGGAAGGGGTGGGAACTGAGCCGTATCCGGATACGGCCATTCCGCACCTGGCCTTTATGGTGTTCCAGCTGATGTTTGCCGTGATCACGGTGGCCCTCATCACCGGATCGTTTGCTGAGCGGATGAAGTTCAGTGGATTCCTCTGCTTTGCCATCCTCTGGTCGACCTTCATCTATTCGCCGCTGGCCCACTGGGTCTGGGGTGGTGGATGGTTAGGGGAGCTTGGGGCGTTGGACTTTGCTGGTGGCACGGTAGTGCACATCAGCTCCGGGGTGTCAGCCCTTGCCTGTGCCTTAGTTCTTGGGAGACGCCACGGGTATGGGAAGGAGAATATGGCGCCCCACAATCTGCCCTTGACCCTGGTCGGGGCCTGCTTGCTGTGGGTCGGATGGTTCGGATTTAACGCGGGCAGCGCGTTGGCTGCTGACGGCGTGGCTGCGAGTGCATTCGTCGCCACCAATACGGCGACGGCGGCGGCTGCCTTGGCCTGGATGGTGGCGGAATGGGCCTACCGCGGGAACCCGACCCTGTTGGGAGCTGCCAGCGGCGCGGTCGCTGGGCTTGTGGCCATTACCCCAGCGGCAGGGTTTGTCGGGCCGGTGTCGTCCATCTGGATTGGCATCGGAGCCGGGATTTTCTGCTATGTGGCTGTGCTCTGGAAGAACAAGCTCGGCTATGATGATTCGCTCGATGTGTTGGGAATCCATGGGATCGGAGGGACCTGGGGTGCGCTTGCGACAGGGTTGTTTGCCAGTGTTGGCGGGGGCACCGGGCTCTTCTTCGGAAACCCTGGGCAGGTCGTGATACAGGCCATTGCTGTTGCCGCGACCTGGGTGTTTGCATTGGTTGGGACCTTTATCATTCTCAAGCTAGTCGATCTCACGGTCGGCTTGCGGGTCTCTGTTGAAGACGAGGTTCTCGGCCTGGACCTGAGCCAGCACAACGAGCGGGCGTATAGCTAGGCCGCACGAGGGGAGTCACACAGGCATTCATCGACTTTGACAGGGCTTCACGCAGTGTACGAGTGAGAATTCCTGTCGCACGAAAGGGAATGGCCCATGAAATTACTTGAAGCGATCATCAAGCCGTTCAAGTTGGACGAGGTCAAGAGTGCCCTGGTTGAGTCGGGCATTCAGGGGATGACGGTGACGGAGGTTAAGGGGTTTGGTCGGCAAAAAGGCCATAAGGAAACCTATCGGGGGACGGAGTACCAGATTGACTTTGTGCCGAAGGTTAAGATCGAGGTGGCGGTGCCAGACCACCTCGTCCAGCGAGTGATTGAAAGTGTCACGCGCAGCGCGAAGACCGGTAGCATCGGCGATGGAAAGATCTTCGTGTCAGACCTCGGAAACGTGATCCGGATTCGCACGGGTGAAAGCGGGGAAAGCGCGATTTAGGCGAAGGTGAGCAGCAACGAACGTGTCTAACGACACATTGACAAGGGTGTGGTCATGACTTCAATTTCGCGACACAAGGGTGTACTCCTAACGGCGTTGGGTCTCGTGGCTCTGTGGGCAACCGACACGTGGGCCCAGGGCCCCACGATCGATCCAGGAGATACGGCCTGGATCCTCACCTCCTCAGCGTTGGTGATGGCGATGACCCTTCCGGGCTTGGCGTTGTTTTACGGCGGGCTCGTGAGGAACAAGAACGTGCTTGGCACCATTATGCACAGCGTGATCATCCTTTGTGTCATTAGCCTCGTCTGGGTCCTGTGGGGGTATAGCCTCGCCTTTGGCCCGGACAAAGCGAGTGTGATCGGGAGCCTCGAGTGGATAGGGTTACGGGGAGTGGGGTTGGAACCGTCCGATTATGCCTCGACCGTCCCACATCAGGCATTCATGGTATTCCAACTGATGTTCGCGGCGATTACGGTTGCGCTGATGACGGGCGCGTTTGCAGAACGGATGAAGTTCACCGCGCTGCTTCTCTTTGCCATCCTGTGGTCCACCCTCATCTACTCACCGCTGGCGCATTGGGTCTGGGGTGGGGGGTGGTTGGGCCAGATGGGCGTCTTGGATTTCGCGGGCGGTGCGGTCGTCCATATCAGCTCCGGGTTCGGCGCATTGGCCTGTGCCATCGTGCTAGGAAAGCGGAAGGGATATGGAGTCGAAAACATGGCGCCCCACAACTTGCCCATGTGCGTGTTAGGGGCAGGCCTGCTCTGGTTTGGGTGGTTCGGCTTCAACGCTGGGAGTGCCCTCGGCGCCAACGAAACCGCAGCCGGGGCCTTCGTGGCCACTCACACGGCCGCCGCCGCAGCGGCCGTCAGCTGGATGGTCGCCGAGTGGCTACACAGAGGGAAGCCCACGATGTTGGGTGTCGCCAGCGGGATCATCGCGGGTCTTGCCACGGTGACCCCCGCAGCCGGATTCGTGGGGCCTCTCTCGGCCATGCTCATAGGACTGGTGACCGGTTCGCTCTGTTATCTGGCGGTTGTGTGGAAGAACCGATTTGGCTATGATGACTCCCTGGATGTGGTCGGTATTCACGGGATTGGGGGGGTCTTTGGAATACTGGCAACGGGGCTGTTCGCGTCGATGGGAGCCACGGGGCTGTTTTTTGGCAACCCCGGTCAATTCGGAAAGCAGGTAGTCCTCGCCCTCGTGACCGTGGTGTTCTGCTTTGTCGGGACCTTTATCATTCTCAAGGTGGTCGATCTGATCGTAGGCCTGAGGGTGTCGTCTGAAGACGAAGAAACCGGTTTGGACCTCAGCCAACACAATGAGCGAGCCTACTCGTAGGTCGAACCGACGCGGATCTGGATCTGCTAGCATGGAGTGCTGCGGCATGGGAGAAGCCATGCGGTACTCGTACGGGGAGGCGCGAATATGAAGTTGGTCGAGGCGATCATCAAGCCCTTTAAGTTGGACGAGGTCAAAGACGCGTTGCTCGAAATCGGAAACCAGGGCATGACGGTGACTGAGGTCAAAGGCTTCGGCAGGCAAAAAGGGCATAAAGAAACCTACCGGGGCACCGAGTACGTCGTTGAGTTCGTGCCGAAGGTGAAGATTGAGGTGGCCGTATCGGATGCTCAGGTGCAGCGGGTGGTCGAAACGATCGCCCGCGTCGCGAAAACCGGGAGCATCGGCGACGGGAAGATCTTTGTGCGTGATTTGGGTAACACGGTCCGCATACGAACGGGTGAATCGGGAGAGAACGCATTGTGAAGCCCACGATTCCTGGTGGCGCCAGTTTCGGTGTAGGTCAGGACGCCGAGGCGTTTGTAGCGAGTGCATCGCTCAATGAGCAACGGCAGACCATTTATCAGCGACTGTTGGACGGAGCCTTAGGCGCTGAGGTCATGACGTCCCTGACGGAGTTGATGGATGGGATTATCGTCGGTCGGTACCGAAACGCGCTTCGCAGGATAGGGGGTGCTGCACAGGTCGCAGGTTTACAGCACTGCTGTCTTGTGGCCTTGGGAGGGTATGGCCGCCGGGAGCTGGCCCCATTCTCGGACATTGACCTCATGTTCCTTTACCGACCTGGGGCGGCTCAAGTGGTGCCCGAGCTGGTCCGCCAAGTGTTACATCCACTGTGGGACCTCGGGTTGCAAGTGGGCCATAGTGTCCGAACGAGGCAAGACTGCCTCACCCTGGCAGGGACGGATTTGACGATCAGGACCTCACTCATGGAAGCCAGATTTCTGGCCGGGGGCTCCCAGCTCTTTCAGGAGTTCCATGCTCGGTACTTCCGCCGGGTAGCAGCGCGAGGGGTGAGCCGGTTTATTGCCCAGAAAGTAGAAGAGCGCCGCCTGGAATATGAGAAGTTCGGAGAAACGGTGTATTTGCTCGAACCCAACGTCAAGAGAAGTAAAGGCGGCCTTCGGGATCTCCACCTACTCCAGTGGGCTGGAATGGCGAGATACCAGACAGCCTCACTCCGTGAACTCATGAATCGAGGGATCATTTCCAGGCAGGATTATCAAGCGTTGAGTGATGCTCGCGAATTTTTGTGGCGCGTTCGAGCTCTCATGCACGTCCATGCCGGCATGGCACAGGAGATCCTCTCATTTGACGAACAGGTTTGGCTGGCGCAGCAATTCGGGTATCGAGATCGACCCCATCTCCTCGCTGTCGAGCAGTTCATGCAGCGGTACTATCGGCATACCATGGGACTGCATGAGTTGTGCAGCCGGTTCGTCGACCGTTGCCGGAGCGTCCCGCTCTGGCGTCGGCTGGCTCGCCTCCTCCCGTCGCCACGGATTGATGGGTATTTCATCGCAAGAGGTTCATTACTGACCGTCCCAGCGGAGCTTAAGGTGCGCGTGCTCGAGAGGCCAGAATTGTTGCTGCGGTTGTTCGATCTAGCAAGAATCCGGGGGCTGACGATAGAGACCTCACTGCTCGAGGATATCCACCGTCACGTGGAAACCGTTTCGGAAGATGTCTTCCGCACCGGCGAGGTCAGCGAGATCTTCCTCAGGATTCTCTCAGGTCCTGGAACCGCCGGGACCCTGGAAGCGATGCACCGAGCGCACCTCCTAGAAAAGCTGATCCCCGTCTTTGCGAGCGTCCGCGGGCTGATGCAATTCAACCAGTACCATAAGTACACCGTCGATGAGCACAGCCTTCTCGCGGTGGCCAAGGCAGAAGCATTGGGTCGGGATCGGGGAATCCTCAGCATGGTGTACCAGGAGATCCGTCGCAAGGATCTGCTCCACCTGGCCATTCTTCTCCATGATTTGGGCAAGGGGAGGGAGGAGGACCATAGCGAGGTCGGTCGTACCATCGCGGAGGAGACGGCTGCACACCTGGGGTTGGATGATCAGGAAACCAGAACCCTGGTTTTTCTGGTCCACCAACATCTGCTCATGGCGAACACGGCGTTTCGGCGTGATCCATACGATGAGAAGGTACTCTTCACATTTGCGCGTGCGGTTGCCACCCCTGAAGTCCTGCGCAAGCTCCTGATCCTTACCGCGGCGGATATCGCCGCGGTGGGGCCTGGGATGATGACTAAGTGGAAGGAGTCGCTGCTCCTGGAGTTGTATCTCAAGACGCTCCCTGAAGTGTCTGGCGAGCGCGAGGCCGATCAGGGCGTCGAGCGGCTGAAACAGCTTGCCGCGGAGATTGCGCGTGAGGCGGCCGACACGGGAGGGCCCAGCCTTGGCATCGCGTGGATCGACTCTCAACTCATCCAGTTTCCGCCCCGGTATGTGTACGCGACACCCCCCAAGCGAATCGCTGCCCATCTCGCCGCCATCAAGGTGCTCCGCACCAACGAAGTGCTCGTCGAGCACGACTTTAATGAAGAGCTGGGAACATGCGAGTATACGGTCGTGACCTTCAATGACCTCGTGCCAGGCATCTTCTCCAAAATTGCGGGCGTCATGGCCGCAAAAGGGCTTCAGATCCTCGATGCCCAGATTATCACCCGCAACGACGGGATTGTGGCTGACACCTTCCAGGTCACTGATCCGGACTTTCACGGGGCGCCGCCTGCTGAGCGACGCGCCAGTATCGCTCGAACTATCGTCAGGATCTTGAAGGGAGAAGATACGGTTGAACACCTCGTCGAGCGCTCCAGGCGCATACAGACCGCTCGGCGATTTCCTGCTAGCCGTCAGCCTACCGAAGTTCAGGTTGATAATGAGACATCGGATCGGTATACCATAATCGATGTCTTCGCCGACGATCGACAGGGTCTCCTGTATGTCATCACCTATGCGATCTTTACCCTTGGGCTCTCCGTCCATGCCTCGCGGATCTCGACCAGGCTGGATCAGGTGGCGGATGTGTTCTATGTCACGGCCCTTGACGGGACGAAAGTGGAGGACCATGGACAGCTAGAGGGGATCCGGTCGACGATCAAGGATAGCATCGACCGATTCTTGAACAACCAGCAGGACGAACGGGCAAATCTCTCATCTGCGATTTCATCATGAGCCAGTTCTTTAACCGGGCATAAAAGGAGGATCAGCATGAAGCCCCGAGAAGTCTTGGAGTTCGCGAAAAAACATAAGGCCGCAGTTGTAGACCTGAAATTTGTCGACTTCCCAGGTATCTGGCAGCACTTCACGATGCCGATGGAGGAGCTGACAGACTCAGTATTTACGGAGGGTGCTGGATTCGACGGGTCATCTATTCGCGGGTGGCAGGCGATCGACAATAGCGACATGATGGTAGTGCCAGATCCCGACACCGCGATCATGGATCCGTTCACGACCGTTCCTACCTTGAGTATGATCTGCAATGTTGTGGATCCCATTACCCGTGAAAACTACAGCCGCGATCCCCGCCACGTGGCCCAGAAAGCCGAAAAGTACTTGAAATCAACAAGGATCGGAGATGTGTCCTATTGGGGGCCGGAGGCCGAATTCTTTATCTTCGACAGCGTCCGCTACGACCAAAACAGTCACTGCGGGTATTACTTTGTCGATTCGGAGGAAGGTATCTGGAACTCAGGCCGCGAGGGTGGGAATCTTGGTAATAAGCCCCGTCACAAGGAAGGCTACTTCCCTGTCCCGCCGATGGACACTCAACAGGACATCCGGAGTGAGATGGTCCTGGAGATGCAAAAGCTCGGCATCAAAGTGGAGAAGCAGCACCATGAGGTTGCGACGGCGGGACAGGCTGAAATTGACATGCGGTATGACAGCCTGACGCATATGGCTGACAAGATGATGATTTACAAATACGTGATCAAGAATGTGGCTCGGCGTCATGGCAAGACCGTCACGCTGATGCCCAAGCCGCTCTTCGCCGACAACGGTTCCGGGATGCATACGCACCAAAGCATCTGGAAAGAGGGCAAGCCGCTGTTCGCCGGGAAGGAATATGCCGGGATCTCTCAACTCTGTCTCTACTACATTGGCGGAATTCTGAAGCATGCTCCGGCCCTGGCGGCCCTGACGAATCCCACGACGAATTCTTACAAGCGTTTGACTCCGGGGTTTGAGGCGCCTGTGAATCTAGCCTATTCAAGCCGGAACCGGAGCGCGGGGGTACGCATCCCGATGTATACGCCGAACCCGAAGGCCAAGCGGATCGAAGTCCGGTTCCCAGACCCGGCCTGTAATCCCTATTACGCGTTTGCAGCGATGCTCATGGCTGGCCTGGATGGAATCGAGAACAAGATTGATCCCGGTGAACCCATGGACAAGGATCTGTATGATCTGCCGCCGCACGAGGCGGCCAAGATCCGGAAGATGCCGGGGAGCCTCGATGAATCGCTTCACAACCTCGAGCATGACCATGCCTTTCTCTTAAAGGGCAACGTCTTCACAGAGGATGTGATCGAGACCTGGCTCTCCTATAAGCGCGAGCGCGAGGTCGATGCGGTGCGAATCAGGCCGCACCCGTATGAATTTTTCATGTATTACGACGTATAAGCTCAGCTGGAGCGACTGAGCAACCTGGACCACCCCAGCGTGAGACTGCAGATTCGCTGTGAGGGGTCGACAGTACTTGGGTGAAAGCGTCGGTAGGGCCACGAGTGGTCTAGGGGGGGATACCCACTCGTGGCTTGTACTGGCGTTTTTTTTTGGAATCGCACCCGGCTAGCAAGATCCAAACCGGGCAAGAAAGATTTCCCGCGTCTTGGCCATATTGGTTTGGATATCCGCCCAGAGCTCCGCGGCTCCCTTCCGCCAGTCTTGTGTCGTGTAACCTAGGCGCCTAGCGAGGAACACGAACTCCTCCGAATCAGGAGCTGGGAGCACGAGATCTTTCGCATGGCCGCGCACAATTCTGAGCGCGTCGATCAATCGCCTGAGGAATAGATACGCGCCAGTGAGCGTGGTCGCCTCGTCACTTGAGAGCAGGCCCGCCTGCCTGAGCGCGGCGAGCCCCTGGAGCGTATTGGGAGTTCGAAGACGCGCATCTGTATGGCCGTGTCTGAGCTGGAGGTATTGGGTGGCATATTCCACGTCGATCAACCCTCCCGGGCTGTACTTTACATTCGTGTGCCCCGGTGCCACCAGTTCGTGCACCTGACGCTCACGGAGCTCCAGTGCAGTGGGGAGATCCCATGGCTCTCCGCTATACACATAGGCATCCCGATGGGCTTCAACCTGCTTGCCCAGCCTCTGATCGCCCGCAACCCAACGGAGCTTGATCAGGGCCTGCCGCTCGAACGGAGCGCTCAGGCCTGAAGAACTGTAATATGTTCGCAGCTCCGCCAGATTATTGGCGAGGAGGCCTTTTCCGCCATGAGGGCGAAGCCGAACATCGAGATGGAAGATGCCCTCCTGCTTCGCTTCGATCCACTGCATCACGGCCTGCACCAGCCGCTCGTAATATTCTCTGTTCTCTAGAGTATGGCGTCCCCCTGTCTTGCCCTCGCCGCCATACACGAACAGGACCTCGATGTCCGAAGCATACCCAAGCTCACGGCCTCCAAACTTTCCCATCCCCAGCACGGCGAAGGGACATGGCTTCCCGTTGGTTAATTTCGGAACGCCGTGAGCACGAGAGAGTACAGCCTGGCATTCATGCACAGTCTGGTCGATCACAACTTCAGCCAACACGGTCAAGGCCGCAGAGAAGTCAGGCAATGCTGATCGGGAATCCATCAAGTGCTTCATGTCGATCCGAAACATCTCCCGATCCTTGAAGTCATTCAGCATGCGTTTCCGTCGCTCCTCGGATCTTGACTGAGATACGTGTTTCCGTAGCTCTTTGGCCAACGCCACGCGCGGGCGGATAAGAGGGAGTTGCTGATACGTGTGGAGTATGGGAAGTAGATTGCCGTGCTGTCGCCGAAGGAAGTCTTCCCAGAGGTAGTCGCTGGTACCTAGCAGACGGGCGAGGAGAGATAACGCACCCTTTTCTCTCAGGAACATCAGCGTTCGCCCGCGCTTGGCGCCCTCCAGCAATCGATCGAGGAATTGATCAAAGTACTCAATCGCTTTCGCTGGGTCTGGCGCCCATGTCAGACACTGCGTGAACTGCTTGATGAGAGTGGCCGTGAGTTGGAGTTCCTGCTGTGACTCTCGTCGCTCGATTTTACGGCCTCGGCGGTCCCGGATGTAGAACCGATCATGGACCTGTCCGGCGACCTGCTCGAATCGCGCCTTGTGAATGTAGATGCCGCGCATCGCAAGGGCGTTCGAAAAGGCGTAGAGGAATGCTGGTGTGTCGGTGGAACGGATGTCGAGAATGGTATGTTCTGATGATTCGTCATTGGTGAAACGTACCTGGACAGGGTCGAGGAGGCCCGTGAACGTGCTTCGCGATTTGCCGAGAGATTCCACGAGGCGCCGGTTGACATGATTGCGCACCTCTTGGTAACGATCAGAATCTAGAAGTTGCACGGTGTGCTTCAACTCTTCGACGAACTGGTTGCGTTGCTCAGTGGTGAAGGAGGCATCCTGTGCTGGATACACCAGGAAAACGTCGATAATCATCTTGCGGGTGAGCGCAGCTCTTCGACGCCTTTGCGAGGGAGAGCCGCTAGAGCTTCGTGAAGAGGTTGAAGGCTCTGCCATGGCATCGCTGGATGTGTAGACGCACCCTTCACGGATATCGAGGCCAAAAGCGGAGAGGAGGCCCGAGATTGCAGCGAACTCCGAGAAGTAATCGTAGGCGACCACAATGATCTCAAGCACCCCATCCCCCCGCTCGGTTATGGAAACCTGACACGGATCCTCGGACGTGAGGCGTGTGACCAGTTGTAGATGATGAGCGATTTCCTGGGGTGGAAATCGGTCAAGGTACTCTGGGTCCATCCGGACGATGACGTCGCGGATGATTTCCTCCTCCGTATCTGGGCTCAGAGCGTGAAGTGAGCTGATTAGCTCGTTGGGATTCACTGTCCGCCCGCTCGCCGGGCTGGAAGCCCGCGAACGTTCTCCCTCGACCATATCGTTGTCTGCGTTTCCACCTATAGGTATACTACCCTGTCATGCCGAGCAGGTCGACAGCAGATTTACAGCCCGGTCCGCAGCGGCGTCATGGGCGAGGCCGACCTCACCTAGACCCAACTCCGCTGCTGCTGGGGGCTGGTCTGACTCAAGCCGAGGTGGCGGACCTGCTCAGGCCATACGGCTTCACGAATATTTCTGGTGCAGATGCCACTCTGCAGTCAATGGCTGGAGAACCGGGGTCGCGAGTTCGCCTTGCCGCAGTGCTTGAGGAACTGTTGAGTACGGTGGCAGGCGCGGCTGATCCTGAGCAAGCGTTGATTCATTGGGATCGATACCTGCAAAACGGTGTCGACCGGAGTCAGTTATTTGACTACCTGGTGTGTGCTCCTCGCATACTGCATTTACTCTGTAGGATCTTCGGAAATAGTCCTGCGTTAGCTCAAACACTCATTCGGGATCCTTTCCTTGTGTATTGGCTTGCCGACCAGAAGGTGCTCTCGGGCAGCCCCTCTCAATCTGCCTTGGCCAGATCATTGCGTGAAATGCTCGACGTTGTGTCGACCGAGGATCTTCGCTTCGATGCCCTGCGTCGGTTCAGGCGACGAGAGATGTTTCGTATTGGAGTGCGGGACTTGATGGGATTGAACGACGTGCAGGCCACTACCAGAGCGCTCTCTGATCTTGCGGGCGTCCTCATTCAAGCGGCTTACGAGATCACGGATGCCGAACTTCGGCTTCAATATGGACCTCCGATGCATCGGCACCGGGACGGGAGACTCGTCGAAACCGGGTTCACCGTGATGGGGATGGGGAAGCTCGGCGGCGAGGAACTGAACTATAGCTCCGACGTAGATCTGATTTTTCTGTATGCCTCGGATGATGGAGTGACGAAGCCATCCGGGAAGGCCGGGGCTAGGATCCACCCGGTGGGTATGCAGGCCATCTCGAACGAGCAGTATTTCGAGTATCTGGCCCGTGGCCTCACGAGGGCCCTGACGGAGATTACCCAAGAAGGACGGGTGTTCCGAGTGGATCTCCGGCTTCGGGCGGAAGGCTCGACGGGTCGGTTAGCTCGATCACTCGATGGGTATGTGCAGTATTACAACACTCGAGGCCAGACATGGGAGCGTCTCGCGCTCCTGAAAGCTTGGCCTGTGGCAGGCGATGCGTCACTCGGTCGGTCTTTCCTCAGAAAGGCCCAACGCTTTGTGTTTGGTGACCCGAGAAGCGGTCCGGACAAAGCCGCGGCCTCCGCCGTGCTGAAAGACGTGAGATCGATCAAAGGGATGATCGATGAGAAAATGGCAAGCCGTGGCCATGAACAGAGGAATGTGAAGCTGGGGAGGGGGGGAATCCGGGAGATAGAATTTATCGTCCAGGCTGCGCAAGTCCTGTGTGGTGGGTGTCTGAAGGGCATCCGGGACCGCAATACGATCAGTGCATTGTCTCGGCTCAGCCGCGATGGCCTCCTCTCGAAAAAAGATGTCAACGCACTCGATAGCGCTTACCGCTTTCTCCGAAATGTGGAACACAAGTTACAAATGGTGCATGACTTGCAAACGCATGCTCTACCGGAGTCGCCTGAGGAACTGACTCGCTCGGCGGTGCGGTTAGGCTACTCCCCTTACGATCGGCGGCGGGCAGTTGGACAGTTTCTGAGCGATCACCGTCGGCATACTGCCCGTGTCAACCTGATTTTCCGCCGGATGTTTGATAAGCAAGGCCGCTCGGAGCTGGTGAAAGCATCACTTCGCAGGGTGAGAATGAGGCGAAAACGCTAGCAAGAGGGGCAGGGGAAGATAAAAAAAGCCGGGTGGCTGTAGGAGCCACCCGGCTTTCTAACTGCCGCTTCAGACCTCGGCTTAGTACATGTCGTGCATGTGACCACCACCGCCCGGCATGGCCGGCTCT
>JBHICF010000037.1:0-12393 GCA_046759485.1 Nitrospiraceae bacterium | reverse complement strand
GTCTTCGAGGGAATTTCCGAAGGCTTCCGCCCGGCAGAGTCCGGAAGGGTCGCTCCGGGAGGTGCGGGAGCGACGGACCCTGCTGGGTCCATCCTCCGATCAGCAAGAGGTCGAGACCTGGGAACAGGCCAGCGCGAAACTCAGAGCTATGAGGAAGTAGGAGTCGTATACAATGCTCGGACGACTTCGGTTGTGTTGAAGAGGAGGGCATTCAGGCGGGTGTAAGCGGCGTGGCCGAAGACATGATCGCGGGCATTGTTGGATCCGGCATCTTTGTAATCGACTAGCAGGCACAGGCCGTCGTTCGCGCAGCGCACGCACTTCCGAGCGCATTCCAGCCACCGCTCGAATCCGTCGTAGGGTTCCAAGATTTCCCACAAGGCTTTATTGGCTGCCTGCGCGTCAGGCGACGCTGGCACTGCGTCAGTTCCGCCGATCGCCAATTGTTGGATATAGTCGCCACCCCACGCGATCGGCATCTCCATCGTGATGTGAGGCAATTCCATCTTCGCAAGCCACTGCTTGCCATCATTGCGCATCGGTCGATGATTAACAATATGGAGGAGCTTACCGAGGCCTGATGGATCCCATCCGTAGCGGATCGGAGTGCCGAACGTCACCGCATCGAGCGAGACTCCGCCCAATACCTGCCCAGATGAAAGAAGCTGTTCGAGTTGGTCAAGGTCTGCCTCAGATAGCATGTGGTGCGTGGACCCTGAGGACGCCTTCAGCGCCCCGAAAAAACCCGCCCGGCCTGAAGTATTCCCCGGCGCCAACAAGTTCGAGACAAGTGTGAGGACTAACCCCGCCTGACCATGCCCCTCAACCAGGATGCGATCGCCTGCCCCGAGTTGGTGATGCTGGGAGAGAGCTCGGATGCGATTGAGAAGCGAAATCGCCGCGTGAGCTCGCCCAAGGTGATGATGTTCGGAGGACCAAAGATACCGTTCGCAGATGATCGGGCTGGGGGCGTCGCGATTGACGGCTTTGTCGAACGCCCGGACATAGTCGGCTGAGAAGTTACAGGCGTCGCCGCTCTGTTCATCGATGAGCTGCTTGGTCTGGTCGTCGTTGGGGTAGGGTGCGGTCTGTCCGCTGAGCGCGTTGGGCAACCCGTTGGTTTCGGCCCGCATGAGCGCCAGGAGCGTCTCGAGTCCGGGGATGCCTCGTGAGTACCCTCGTTTGAGGCCCCCAGCTTCGTCCAGGCGTTGCATACCGAAGGGGTCGGTACCGAGGAAAGTCCCGTGCATGAACAGCACGACACGGACGCCGGCCTGGCTTGCCTCCTTGCCTAGCCCTGCCATGGCATCGTGCCATGCGGGCGAGTCAGCTGGTGCGCCAGGCTGAAGTTCGCGGTACGCGAGACGGTCTTCGGGGTTCGCTCGGACATACGTCGCATGCTGGAAGTTGTTCCGTGTCGGCACTGACTTGCCTCCCTGCCCTCCACCGTGGACGGTTCAATGCCCTTCCTCTTACCCGAAGATCGGGACCTCTCGCAAGGAGCAATGGTCAATCCAAAGGTAGGAGAATTATCAGTTGATAGGCTGTGGATAAGCTCTGCATGATCGCAGATTCTGGTGGTTGACCCTCAAGAAATTGAAATGTTAAGGTAGCTCACGCTGCGTCAATCCTAATAGAGCGCGGGGTTCCTGAAGGTTCGGGCAACATGCCTATCCTAGAACGACTTCCGGAGTTGTGGATGAAGAGAACCATCGCGCTGGTCTCGATACTGACGCTCGTTCTGATTGCCTGGGTATTTCCTACCGCCTCTGCCCGTGACGCGTCTTCCCTTTCCCCAGAAACCTCCCCGGGCTCGTCTGAAGATCAGGTTGAGTACATCATCATGTTCGTGCTGGAAGGGGTCGGCGAAGAATCCGTCGGAGCTAGGACTATGCCGGTCTTCGACCGCCTTGTGCAAAACGGGTCGGTCACGTGGTCTGCGACGGCTGTCGAGCCACCTCTGCGCTTGCCCACCATGGCCTCCTTGGTGACCGGCCTGCCGGTCAAGAAGCATGGAATCACATGGAACAACTTTGACTTCATCCGAGGATATCCAAGAGCTCCCTCGTTGTTCGACTATTTGGACTTGAGTGGAGGCAAAGATAGCGCAGTCTTTTTCATGGACGAGTCTCTCTATCAACTCGCGAGACCCGAGCCATATATCGACTACCAGGTGTGCGGGCCGCTCAGGCCTGAGTGCAGCACACAAATGCTCGTCAGGTATATCCGCGACTACTTCAGGAAAGCCACCAGTGGAGAAGGACATAACCACTACGTCTTGGCGCTTCCTCACCTGCTGGTGGTCCACCTGCCGGAGCCTGGCCGCGCTGGCTTGGCCGATGGTTGGGAGTCACCGTCTTACCGTGACGCCCTTCGCTCGGTGGATCAGGCGATGGGCTCAATCCTGGACATGTATCAAGAATACGGCCTCCTTGAGCAGACCGCCATCATCGTGACGGGCTTGAGCGGAAAGGGTACCGCCACGTCAAGCGAGTCCAGCAATGTGAACGGGGAGGATCTGCCGCAGGTCCTCTGGGTGGCTTCGGGACCCGGGATCAAGGAAGGGTACGTGATCAAGACGCCGATGTCGATTATGGATACGGGTGCGACGGTGCTACGCACGTTCAGGCTGGAGACGTATACAGAATGGGATAGCCGTGCGGTGGAAGAAATTTTCAAGGCCCCTCGGTTGGCAGGCGCCCGTGCCGCACAGACTCAGGCAAACGGACATGAACGTTGAGCGCCAATCCGGGCGATGGCTCGCCTCCTCACCGAGGTACGTGTGGATCACGCTAGGTATTTTAGCCGGACTGGTGTCGTTCGCAGGCACAACGATCAGCGATACTGCCCGTCAGCTCCCGCATACAATAGAATACGCCGTGACGATTGATGCCACCGCGCTCGAACCTCCGACACGATGGTATGTACCTGGGGTCACACCGATTATTTGGAGTATGGATCCGGACACGTCCGAGGCCTATGAGACGACTGAGCCGCGCGTGGTCGGTCTCACGCCAGGCAGGTATAAATTCGGCACCTTCACGTTTGATTTCCCTTTTATGCTGACACTGGAAGGGGCGCTGAATTTCTCTCCTTCCCTCGATCAATGTGTGTCCGGGCGGGGCACGCGCACACTGACCGTGCGGTGCAGCCGAACGCAGCCGTACAGTGGGGAGCCCGACTACTGAGGCCGCTGAAAGAGGACGAATGGCTGAATCAATGGATGATCTCCTAGAGCAGTTGGAAGACGTCGACGACGCGACGCGTGAGGACGCGGCTAAAGCGCTGGCGGAACTCGCTGATCCCAGCACCATGGAGTCGTTGCTCAGGGCGACCGAAGACGACTTTTGGTCGGTTCGCGTGCACGCGGGTTGGGGAGTCGCGAAGATCGGCGGTCCCAAGGCCGTCGAAGCGCTGATCACGTTGTTCAACGATCCGATTATGGAAGTGCGGAACGAAGCTGTGGCCGCCATGGCCCACCTCGGGCCGAGCGTCGTGGAGCGCCTTTTGAAGGCGCTGAAGGATGAGCGCTGGCGTATTCGGGAGCATGCGGCCAAGGCCTCGGGGGAGATTCGAGACCCTCAGGCGGTAGATCTGCTCATCACAGCCTGTCGTGACCGAGACGGAGCCGTCAAGAGTGCTGCTGCGGAAGCGTTAGGTAAGATCGGAGATCCGAGGGCCGTACCCCCGCTGATTAAATTGTTTAGAGATAGTTCGAAAACCGTGCGGGAAACGGCGGGGACGGCATTGGTCTCGATTGGACTTCCATCAGTCGATCCGCTGATCCAGAACCTGAAAGATCAGGACTTTGTCGTGCGCTGTCATGCTGCGCGTGCGCTGGGGGGCATGACATCCGACTATCAGATCGGGCGGTCATGGGTCAAAGATCCGAAGGTGGTGGATGCGTTGATTGAGGCCTTGAAGGACCGGGACCGCGCGGTGCGTGAGGATGCCACGATCGCACTCGGGATGATTGGTGACCCGCGCGCGATCGATGCGTTGCTGGAAGGGATGAAGGATGGAGCGGTCAAACGGCACGCCATCATGTCGCTCGGCATGATCGGGGACGCCCGAGCTCTGCCGGCCGTGCTCAACGCGCTCAAGGGCAAGGGCATCCATCAGGCCGGGACGCCGACTCCGGGTTGTATCGTCAGCGAGGAAGCCTTCATTAAAGAGGCGGCTGCCACTGCCTTGGGACACTTCCGAGATCCTCGCGTGATCCCTGAGCTCATCATGTTGTTGAAAGATGTGAACCTACGGGACAGGGTCGCTGCGTCGCTGGTCCTCATCGGAGACACAGCGATCGAACCGCTGATCTCCTTCCTGCACGATCCCAAGGCTTCGGAGGTGGAATCAGAAGGCGAACGAGTGATGTCGTTTGCTTCCGCGCGGCTGAGCGCAGCCGATGCGCTGAGACAGCTCGTCTTCGAGACACTACGTAAGCTGGGGTGGGAGCCGCCCCCAGACGAAGACGCCGAAGAGATCCGGGATTTGGAGTACACCGACACATACAAGGTACTTGGCGAAGGAGGACGGTTTGGCCCAGAAGGAGATCTGGCGAAAGGCGCCTAGGCTCAGTGCCGGGATGCCCTTCCGCTTGGTTTCTCTACAGGGTCGATGCCGCTTCCATGTTCAATTGAAGGTGGCGCTGCCTCACATGGAGTGCAGCCCAGGGTGATCGGTCCATGGCGGACAGTGTCTTGGAGCAGATCGCGGCGTTGAAAGATCAGGATTGGGCGATCCGCGAAGATGCAGCGGCGGCCCTGGGAGCGCTTGGGGACCCGCGGGCTGTTGGCCCGCTCCTTGCGGTCCTCCGAGACAAGGACCGGGCGGTGCGCGATGCTGCAGTGGCATCCCTGATCGCGCTCGGGAGCGGGGCAGTGGAACCCGTGGCAGTCTGCCTGCAGGACGCGGACCTCAACGTTCAGGAATCTGCTGCCTCCGTCCTCTCGCGCATCGCAGATGGCCGCGCGGTTGAGCCATTGATCGCGGTCCTGCGCTGCTCCGACTGGATCGTCAGGATGCATGCCGCAAAGGGCTTAGGACGAATCGGTGACGCCCGAGCGGTCGAGCCACTCATCCCGCTCCTGCAGGACAAGGTCAAGGCTGTGCGAGTGGAGGCCGCGCAGGCGTTGGCCTCCATCGGCGGTGCGGCGGTGGGTCCGTTGTTGAAGACCCTCAAACATGACGAATGGCTAGTTCGGCTCCACGTCGTCGAAGCCCTCGGTAAGATCAAGTCACCGGAAGCGGTTGAACCGCTCTTGTGGGTCCTCTTTAACGATCCTGATATGGCGGTGCGGGAAGATGCCGCGCGTTCGCTCGGCGAGATCGGCGATCCACGAGCGGTGGAGTTCTTGATCTCGGCGATGCGGGATGTCAAAGTCCGAGCGGCGGCAGTCGAAGCAGTCGGGAAAATTGGAGACCCGAGGGCAATTCCGGCGCTCACCGAGATCGTGACTGGCGCCAACAGGCCTGCGCAAAGCCGGCCCATCGACGGATGTGGCGACCGCTGGGATGAAGAGATGTTCGCGATGGAAGCGGCTGTGAGGGGGCTCAAGCAGATTCGTGATGAGTCCACGATCCCCACGCTGGTCGGCGCACTGCAGAACACGTTCACACGCGAAGAAGCCGCAGGAGCTCTCGTCGCATTCGGCCCTCCGGCCATCCCGTACTTGCTGGAGGTCCTCAAGAAAGAACGCGATGACAACATCCTCTACCACGCGAAGGGTGCGCTGGCGCAGCTCGGCTGGAGGCCGGGGAGGATTTAACCAAGTCGGGGCCTAGGGCGATGCCAAAGGAATCGTTGGAAACCCTGATTTCGGAACTCGTCCACGAGGAGGATTGGCGCCGCATGCGGGCAACCACGGCGTGCCTCTCCGGTGGCCCGAAGGCCGTGGAGGGTTTAATCCATGCGATGGAGACGGCTAGTTCTGCGCTCAAGATCGAAGCGGCGGGAATGTTGGCGCGGATCAAGGATCCTAAGGCAGGTGTTCCGCTCGTGCGCCTCCTGCAAGACCAGGATGAATCGGTCCGTCTGGCCGGGGCGATTTCCCTGGAACAAATGGCCGGGGTCTTGGGTATCGACGCAGCCGCAGCGCTCGTGCAGGACCTGCACGAATTACAAGACGAAAAACAACTGAAGATGGTGACCAGTCTACTGGGTGTCATCCCGAATGCCATCACCCCGTTGACGGAAATGATGAGGCATACTGATCCATCGGCCCGAATGATGGCGGCAACCATCTTGGAGCACCTCCTCGATCCCCGGTCAGCGGATGCCATGGTCGACGCCATGGCGGACCCTGCACTCCAGCCGATCGCGGTTCGGACGCTCAAAAAGCTTGGCGCCATCCGTGAACGAATCGACCGAGCGTTCGACAACCTCCGAAACGTGGAGGAGCCTGGTGAACGTGAAGAGATTAGAATGGCAGTCGTGGTGGAGTTGCTGGGGATCGGGCGGCCAAGCGTGGAGATCCTCCTTGAGTATTTGCAGGATGATGATTGGATCGTACGTGAGGCGGCAGCGGACTTGCTTGGCAAAATCGCGGATGGCCGCGCCGTCGGCGCACTGATGGAGCGAATTCGGGACGATAAAGATACCGGAGTCAAAGAACTGGCAGTCAAGGCGCTGGGCCAGATTGGCGATGCTCGTCCTGTGGATCTCTTGGTGGAAGTGCTCCCCATTCGTCCTCTACGGACGAACGCGATAGAAGCGCTCGCGAAGGTCAAGGATGTGGAAGCGCTTCGTCCGCACGCTGAGTTATTCGAGCGGTTGAAAACGGACCGCGACGGGCTGGTCTCGTGCAACGCGGGTGTGATCGCAAGCAAGCTGGAGGCTGTTACCCAGGGAGCGCCTGAGGCCGAGCAGGAGGGGCAGGGGAATGAGTGACGAGAGTCAGGCTGATCAGATCTCCAATCGTGTAAACCAATTACTGTCGGCATTGAAGGATGAGAACGAAGTCCTGCGCGATCACGCCGTCGCGAGTCTCGGGCAGATGGGAATCGAGGCCCTACCCGGACTGATGACGTTATTGGCTGATGAAGACGCGGTGATCCGGGAAGCGGCCACAAGCGCGATTGTACGCATTGGCCCTGCGACCCTTGATCCGCTCATCGAGGCTCTAAGTGATGACGAATGGGCGGTGCGGGAGCAAGCGGCCTCGGGCTTGGGAAAGCTGAAAGATCCGCGAGGGGTTGAGCCGCTCATGAAGGCGTTGAATGACAAAGATGGAGCCGTACGTACCGCGGCTGTGTGGGCTCTTGAGCGGATCGGGGATCCGCGTGCAGTACCAGCTCTCGTGGAAGCCCTGAATGACGGAACAGTCCGTGAGGAGGTCGCCCGCGTCTTGAAGAAGATCGGCGACGTGCGGGCTGTCGAGGCATTGATCACTGGCTTGGGCGGGAGTAACTGGATGGTGCGCCGACATGCAGCGGAAGCGTTAGGGAAGATCGGAGATCCCCGCGGGGTCGACCCGTTGATCACGGCACTTGACGATGAGGACTGGCTGGTTCGGCGAAACGCGGCCGAATCGCTTGCGCGGTTAGGAGACCGACGCGCAGTGGACTCTCTGGTGCCATTGCTTGAAGATGAAAACGAGATGGTGCAAGAGACCGTAGAGGGCGTGCTCGCGAGCCTAGGCTGGAAGCCGGGCACCAATGCATGAAGCGTGGAACGTCAGGGATGTGAGGCGTATAGACGGCATGACCCCTGATAGAGTACAGTGAGCGGATCGTGGAGTACAGGCTTACAAGACTAGAGGGTTAACTATGGCGGATGAAACACCCATTCGATTGGTTCAGATTGGCCCCAAAGGCGGAGCCAAGACAGACGGCTTCAACCTCGTCACCGAAAAAGTCGTGTCGGTGAATCCAGCCGCAAAACAGCTAGAAGTTGAACTCTTGGCTTACGACGGCAAGACGGTTGTGCTTGATGTCGCGGAAGAGGTGCTTGACGATCTTCAAAAGATCAAACCCGGCGACGGAGCCACGATCCGTGTGATCGAGGAGAACGGCAAGCGGATTGCTAAGCAGTTCAAGGTTCGAGCCAAGGACCCAAACGCTGCGAAGACTGACGCAATGCTCATGGACCTCACGGACACTCATTGGCTCAATCGCAAGTATGCGGCCGAAGCGCTGGGGGATCTGAAGGACCATCGAGCGATCGCGCCACTCGTCGAAGCGCTGAATGATGAAGTGGGCGATGTACGGCAACGGGCGTACGATTCGCTCGTGAAGCTCGGCGGAGCGTCGGTGCCCGCCTTGATTCCTCTGCTGGTATCGGAAGAAGACGAGCTGCGTCAATCGGTGACAGAGATCATTCGCAAGGTGGGGAAGCCGGCTGTCGAGCCGTTGGCCGTGGCGTTAGATGGTGCTGAGGATCGACTCAAGACCAGAATTATGAAAGTCCTGGACCGCATGGGCTATAAGCCGAAGCCCAAGGAAACCGAACCGGTGAAGCAGATCGAACGGCAGGCCTAGTCCTCATCGCTCGCCCACATCCCTCACTTCGCACCCGATCCTTCTCCTCCCTCGGTGTTTCCCGCGGGACGACCTACCGATACGTATCGCAACCCCATTGCCGCCATGCGAGATGGCTCATAAATATTGCGTAGGTCGATGAGGACCGGATGGCGCATAGCGGTTTTCACTCGCTCGAATTCCAAGTTGCGGAACTGATTCCATTCGGTGACCAGGACCAACGCGTCAGCACCCTGAGCAGCCTGGTAGGCATCTGTGCAGGGGGTCAAACCGGGGAGTACTTGGGTCGCTTCCTCCAGCGCTTCCGGGTCATAGGCACGGACTGAGGCTCCTTCAGCAAGGAGCTGTTCGACAATCGTGAGCGCGGGTGCATCGCGCAGATCATTCGTATTTGGCTTGAACGAGAGTCCTAACACTCCCAGGGTTTTCCCCTTTAGATCGCCGAGTGTCGCACGAATTTTGTCGACCATGAGTCGGCGTTGGTCTTCGTTGACCTTCGTGACCGCCCGGGCGATCTTCATGTCGTAGCCGAGCTTCTCGGACGTTTGGATCAGGGCGGCCACATCTTTGGGAAAGCACGAACCGCCGTAGCCGGGTCCCGCATGGAGGAACTTGGGACCAATCCGCTTGTCCAAGCCCATCCCCTTCGCCACCACTTGCACATCCGCACCCGCCCGATCACAAAGGTTGGCGATCTCGTTGATAAAGGAAATCTTGGTCGCCAGAAATGCATTCGATGCGTACTTGATGATTTCGGAGGTGGCTAAATCGGTCACCACGAACGGGGTTTCAATGAGGTAGAGAGGCCGGTAGAGGTCCTGCATAATCGCGATGGCCTGAGGGCTGTCTGCGCCGAGGATCACCCGATTTGGGCGAAGGAAGTCCTCAATGGCAGAGCCTTCACGAAGGAACTCGGGGTTCGACACAATGTCGAACCGGTGTGGCTTCGACTGATGCGCCCGGATCACTTCTCGGAGCTTCTCCCCGGTCCCGACGGGCACCGTCGATTTAGTGGCGATGACTTTGTACCCGTCCATGTGCCGGGCGATCCCACGGCCGACCTCTTCTACGTAGGACAGATCGGCTGATCCGTCCGGCCGAGCGGGTGTGCCGACCGCGATGAAAATGACCAGATTTTGAACCACCGCCTTGGCAATATCTGTGGAAAAGGCCAGGTGGTTTTCCCGAAGTCCCTTACCGACCAATTCTTGGAGACCTGGCTCATAGAACGGGACGTCTCCCTTCTCCAAGCGACTGATCCGCTTGGCGTCCGAGTCGATGCAGGTGACGTTTAAGCCGAACTCAGCGAAGCAGGCTCCCGTGACCAAGCCCACATAGCCTGTCCCGATCACGCTGATATGCACAGAGTATCTCCCTTCTCGTGGGTCTCGTAACCGCGCGTCCTCTTCAAACCCAGGGTGGCCTCGCCGCCCTGATTAACATCCGTCCAACTATATCAAGGGGGTGGCGATGCTGCAAGCAACTGAGTACTGCAAATTCAGCGCAGCGGGTGAAGGTCAGGGCTGCCTCGCATTGACTCTTGATCGATCGACCAGTAGAATCTTTTCTCCTTTCGCCCGGCGAACTTGGAGGTTGAGCGGATGGCCTCACGGGGTGGGATGATCATGCGGCCACTGGCTGTCATGATGAGCCGCGACATCCGGACCATTGGCCCTACGGCGACGTTGGCCGAGGCTGCGCGGGCACTGCGGGATGCCAAGGTCGGGGCATTACTCGTGTCCGATCGGGGCAGCTATCTCGGTGTCATCAGTGAGGCCGACTTAGTACGGAAAGCCATGGCGGAAGGGATGGATGCGTCGCAAGCCCCGGTCCAGTCCATTATGAGTAGCCCGGTGATTACCATGGAAATCGATGGCTCGGCTCATCAGGCAAGCGATCTGATGGCCGAGAAAGGTATTCGGCATCTCGCGATCACGGAAGATGGCCGCATCGTGGGAGTGATCTCGGTCCGTGACCTGCTCAGATATTTCAAGAATTGGGGCACGCTCTGACCCCTTGCCGTACAGCCATGGTGTGTTCTCACTACCCGCCGATCCTTCCAGGTTTTCCACTTCAATGAATTCTCATTCCAGTAAGCCTGCCTGGTCACGCCTCGGTCTGTTTGCGACTGCGTTCACGGCCGGGGCGGTGGTGATGGCCTTGGAGATTCTAGGGAGCCGCCTGCTGGCGCCCGTCTTCGGAAACTCCCTCTACGTCTGGGGAGCACTGATCGGGGTGATTCTGGCGGCGATGAGCGCGGGTTATGCCACCGGAGGCTGGTTAGCCGACCGCCATTCCGGGGCAGCGGTGCTCGCCGGACTTCTGTTGCTCTCAGGGTCGTGGACGTTCGTGATAGCCTGGCAAGGACAGCCTGTCATGTTCAAGGTTTCCGCCTTGATCGCGGACCCTCGCTGGGGCCCCTGCCTCGCCGCATCCTTGTTATTAGCGCCGCCGGCGTTCGGATTGAGCGGCGTGCTTCCCGCTTTGCTCCGGCTGTCGATCGCTGACATGGGACATCTCGGGTGGCACACGGGAGGGATGATCGCGGTCTCCACACTGGGAAGCTTGATCGGGACCTGGGGAACCGCCTTTTACCTCTTGACGTGGCTCGGGAGCATGCACTCGGTCGCGGTCCTCGGCGCGATCCAAGTCTTTGTGGGACTCCTGTGGTGGTGGCGAGGCACTGCCGCGCGGGCCCGGTCGGTGGTGCCTGTAGCCGGCGGCCTTGGGCTCTTGGCATGGCTGGCCTTGCACCCGGTTCTCGTGCTTCCGGCCCCGATCTATCAAGAAGACAGTCCGTACCAGCAGGTCCGCGTTCGTGAGAACGATCTGTGGCGTTTCCTGATCCTGGACCGGACCTTCCACGCGGTCATGTGGAAGGTGGACCCGATCCCTTTATATCTCCCGTACAGTCAATTGATGGTCGCGGCATTAGCCTTGCCGTCGGAGCCCAAGCGAGCCCTGATCCTTGGTCATGGCGGGGGCTCGATCGCCAAGTGGTTGGCCCGGTATTGGCCCGAGCTGAAACTGGATATCGTTGAGGTCGATCCTTCGGTGGTCCGGGCGGCTGAGCGCTACTTCGGGTACCAGGAGGCTGAGCGGCACGATGTGATCGTCAAGGATGCAAGGGCGTTCTTGCGCAACACGACGACTCAATACGATGTCATTTGGGTCGACGTGTTCGCCAGACACATGATCCCCTTCCATTTAACCACCAAGGAATTCTTTGGCGAACTGCTTGCTCACACCAGTCCTGATGGGGTGGTGGCGGTTAATCTTGCATCATCCGGGGAGGGGCCAGATCGTGCGCGCGCCCAAGCGGTGGTCGCGACATTGAACACTGTGTTTCCGAGGCTTGAGTCATTCGCAGTCAAGGGTCCTTGGCGGACGAACCAAGCCCAGGCCGAGAACCTCCTGTTTTTTGCGGGGCCCGCTGTTGAACGGATGAGGGAACCCGATCTCTTGGCCAAGATCGAGGAACTGGTCGCCCAGGGGCGTCTCCCACCTGAGGTTCCGGCACTCCTGGGATCCCGTGTCACAGAGGCCTGGCCGGAGGGTGTGGTGTTGACCGATGACTACGCACCCTATGACCTCTTGATGGGCCGAGAATCGTCTCGCGCCGATCGGAAGAGCACCCTACCGAAGGAGTAATCCGGAGGTAGGTTTACGCGCAGATGAACGCCTGTTGCGCTTCAGTTTTTCTCCCATGAATTCAATGCCTTCCTCGTTGTCTTGGACCTCGTCATTGGGTTGCGCTTTGGGGGCCAGGCATCCCTAAGAACGGTCTTGCTTCCACTTGGGGCCTATGCTATAAGGAACGGCGATTTCTTGACGAATACGTTGACGATCTTGTTGAGAACCTGCGGCGTTAACCTGAATGAGGACTTCCTCATTACCAACCTAACCACATCTCTT
>JBHICF010000036.1:0-12481 GCA_046759485.1 Nitrospiraceae bacterium | reverse complement strand
CAGAAAGCCTGGAGAGGGCATCACTCCCGTGCTCCGCAAGCTCACAGTGGTAGCCCTGTGAGTAAAGTAGGGAACGTAGAGCTTCTCTGACCACCCTGTTGTCGTCAACGACCAGCACACACTTTTCACGAAGTCGACCCATGGCTCCTCCCTCAACGGATTCAGGGTCTGGTTCCCGACCGTCGAGAGCCTGAACCTCAAGGGTTGTTCCATCGTCAGGTCTGGATTCCATTTCACCCATTGATCCCTCTTGGATTCCCTCAAGATGGCAAGTGCACCTGCTACTCAAAAAGACGAGCACATTTCTGGCTCAACAGTGAATGATTGACCGGCGTGATCACATAGTCCGTGGCTCCATTCTCGAGCGCCCGAACCAGGTTCAGCCTGCCCGCATTTGTCGCCATGACCATTACGGGAATGTGGACGTCTCGTGCATGTAGTTGGTCAAGCATCGCCCATGCCCCCGCCGCCGGAACGTCGACATTCAGAACGATTCCGCAGACCGAGGTCATCGTGAGAACCTTCAGGCCCACCTCACCTCCCCACACACTAATCACCTCGAACCCCATGGCGCTCAATCGCGATGACACATCCGTATCATCATCGATCACGAGTATGCGCTTGAGCGTGCGATAGGGTCGGGCCGGCTGGAGGCCAGGTCGATACTCCAGTCCTGCCTGGAATTCCGACGTATAGGGCTGCGCTCCCGCTGGTCCCATAGCTGTCCTGTGACCAGATTCGCTCCTCATTTCTGTCCCTGCGGCGAGAGGGATGCCAGGTCATCCTTGACGATGAGCTCTCCGCGCATGATCGGATGTAACTCGCAGTGGTAGGGATACCGCCCAGGGGGAAGCCCTTGGATCATGTAGGTGCCCTCTGGCATCACAGCACCTGAATCAAATGCGCACGGGCCTCTGGAAAGGCAGCCGTTATGCCTGACTGAATGAGGAGAAGCCGTCGGGTTCACCCACAGAATCGGCGAGTCAGCTATCCTCGTCGCCACCTCTGGGCGGTAGTAGGGAGACACATTCTCCATGATGATGGGTTCTGACTCAGGTCCCACTGCCTTAGCCATGACGCTTGGAATTAACACGCTTAGGACCGCTATTAGAGTCAGCAGGCTGGACTTTGGTCCGCGGTACAACGCCTGCCTCCCCACCGACGGCACTCCCCTCACGGTGGTTTCTGGCGACTCCCTACATTTACACACGTACCCTACCTCCTGCGCCCATAAAGATACCATTTGGAATGGGGCTCCTACTCATAAGTTTTCCGTAAGGGTCTTCGGTACGTGTCCTAATCCACGTTGAATCGTAAAGTCTTGCCTTCGCTAAGGTAACCCAACGATGAGAGGCACAGTGTCTCAGATTCGGCGGAGAACGAGGCGAGTAAGTGAACCGAGGAGAGGATCCGGAAGACTAGATAAAGGGGAGGAGAGAACTAGACCAACTCACCTGTCTGATCCGTGGAGAACCGATATCCGACTCCCGGATCGGTCAGAATGAAGCGGGGGCGCGCCCGATTTTTTTCCAGTTTTCTCCTCAGTTGACCCACGAACACGCGCAGATATTGGGCCTGATCGACGTAGCCTGGTCCCCATACAGCTGCCAAGAGCATCCGATGGGTCAGTACCTTATCTGCATTCTCGATCATGTACTTCAAGAGATCATACTCCGTCGGTGTTAGTTTCACCATCTCGCTGCCCAACCGCACCTCACGGCGATCGAAGTTGACCGAGAGGTCTCCGCAAGCAAATACCGGCTGGCGGCTCTGGGCCCCAACCGCCCTTCTCAGCACCGACCTGACTCTGGCGGTTAACTCCTCCATGCTGAAGGGTTTCGTCACGTAGTCGTCGGCTCCCACCTCGAGTGCCTCAACTTTCTTGGGCTCATCTCCGATCGCTGAGAGGAAAATAATAGGCACTGAGGAACGGCTTCGTATCCGGCGGGTCAGCTCGATCCCATCCATCCCAGGTAGCAAGAGATCAACCACGATCACGTCGGGACTCCGCTGGGCGAGAGCTTGTAGGGCCTCGTCGCCATTCTCGACGGACACAACTGGGTACCCCTTACTCTCCAGATTGACCTGTAACGACCGCCTGATTTGGGGTTCATCATCCACAACGAGAATGCGGGCGCCCGGACTCATGATGCTCCCTTCGATGGCCTGGTTTTTTCGAGTGTGGCGGCAGAAACCTGATTCGCCCCCGAGGGCAGTCTAACGTAGACCATTGTGACATGGCCAGGGTCAGATTCAATCCAGATCCGACCGCTATGGGATTCAATAATTCCCTTGCAGATTGCCAGCCCGAGACCGGTACCCGGGACAGTTCGCTTGCGTCCAGACTGCACACGATAGAATCGGTCGAACACTCGTTGCAGGTCTCCCGCAGGAATACCCTCTCCTCTATTCGAGATCCGCACTTCGACTTCGGTGGACGTGGTACTTCCTTCCAGTCGGATCGGTGAATCAGGAAGAGAATACTTGACCGCATTGTCCAAAAGGTTGACCAACACTCGCTGGATTTCGACCCCGTCCACAAGGATCGAGGGCAAGTTGTCTGCGAGCTTGACTTCTAAGGCACGTGCCTGGAGCGACTTGCCCTGACGACGGATCGCCGCTTCGACGAGGTCTTCGAGCAAATGCCACTCGCGACGTGGATCCAACGTCCCAGCTTCGATTTTCGACATGTCGAGCAGGTTATCAACCAAGCGGTCGAGGTAGTCGATTCCTTCATGGATGCCTTCTAGAAATTCAGCTCGGACACTGCGTGTCACTTTCCCGTCATTCCCAGTCAAACTTGAGGCCATCGCCTTGATGGCAGTTAGCGGGGTCCGAAGCTCGTGCGACACTGAGGAGAGAAGAGCCGTCTTGAGAGCATCGCTCTGTCGCAGTGCTGCAATGGTCTTGGCTTCACTCTTCCGCAGTTCTTCCTCAGCCCGTTTCTGCTCGGTGATGTCCTCGCACACGATGAAAACCGCCCCATTCTCCGTTGTTCCCTCCACAACACGGGCTGTCTCTCTCACCCAGATGACATGCCCGTCTTTGTGTACTTTGCGTATCTCCCAATGTCTCACCTGCAGCGGATGCTCCAAACAGGCGGCGAATTCCATTTGCGCTAAAGGCTTGTCCTCTTCGTAGAACACCATTGAGACGGGACGGCCAACGAGCTCCTCCACCTCGTACCCGAGCTGCTGTGCGCCAAATCGATTCACGGACAGAACCGTGCTGTCTATGCCAAGCATGAAGTACATCGAGGGATTGTTATCATACAACGCTCGGTACTCCTCTTCGCTCTTTCGGAGCGCCTCCTCCGCCCGCTTCTGATCGGTGATGTCGCGGACGTTCACCACAATCCCCTTTACCGATCCGTCTGACCCACGGAATGGATCGTAGTGAACGTCGAGGTACCGCGGGCCTACACTTGGTAAGTTAAGCCAATGTTGGTAGTTGACCACTTTTCCAGCGAGGCATTGATCGAGATGCGACTTCAGAGCTGTATCAAAGCGTTCCGTTCCTAAAATATCGGAAACCGAGCGCCCGAGGATGGCTCTCTGGGCCAGCCCAAACGCTTTGGCATAGCTCTCATTGACTGCCAGGTATTTATAATTCGTATCCACGAAGGCCATCAAGTCACTGCTCGAGGACACAATGCCCTCATATCGGCGCAGAATTTCCTCTCCACGCTTCCGCTCGGTGATGTCTTCTGAAATCCCCAGGAGATATTCAGGTCTTCCGTCCTCGTCCAGGATAGGGACCTTCTTCGTGTGTAGGTATCGTAATCCTCTCTTACGTGTCTCGATCGGCTCCTCAGGAATGTCCACCAGTCGGCCACCGGTGAGCACTTCTCGGTCTTTGGTTACAAAAAAATCAGCTTCTTCTCTTGGAAAAAAGTCATAGTCGTTTTTGCCAATCAGTTCTTCCCGGGAATACCCTAGAAGGTCCTCCCCAGCCTTGTTAAAGCGCACGAATCTCTGGTCCTGGGCATCTTTCACGAAAATCATGTCGGGCAGATTCTCGACGATAGACGTCAGAAGGGTTTGGGCCTGTTGGAACTCCCCTTCCGCCCGCTTTCGTTCCGTAATTTGGTTTTCCAATTCCCGATTGGCCCGTATGATCTGCCTTGAGAGTAAAATGCCCAATGCCGCCACGATGATCGCGATGATGACTTCCCATCTGATCATGGCGTCGAGCTTGGCCGCAGAATACCTGGCCAGCTTGCTCACAGCTTCATTTGCCACATCCCGTAGACTGGCATTCAAAGCCAAGAGCTCGTTGAGTTTCATGTCATAGGATGGATCGCCCCTGCGAAGCTCCAGGAATGAATCCGCCAGTACCGAAAACTCCTCGATGAGCAGTTTCTGCTCGCCCAGCGTGGATCTAATCTCATCGGTAGGAGCTGGGGGCAATTCCACTGTCGCCTCGGCTCCGAGTTGAGCCAATGCCGGACCGCCGTCCATCAAAGCTACAAGAGAGTCATTCATGACCCTTCTCGTTCGTTGGACATCCACCGGATACCCCTGAGAGGCCAACAAGACTTCTTTCAAGTGATTCTGGATAAGCATCCGTTGACGGCCTGCCAGATCGATCACGACGCCGTCGGTCCTTTGTCCGTGGACCGAGATCAGCGTGTGAATCAAAATCCCCGCGACTGTGATCACGAACAAGGTGACGATGCCGCCCAGCTTCCACCGCATACTGGATGGACCGCTGAGAAAGCCGTTCGAACCAATGCGCATCCTGATCCTTTTACCCTTGTGCCAAACCCTTCAGCAGCAGTTTCTCATCCGTTTGTTGCAGATCGGATGTGGCTCCTCCCCGCCACGAAGTTCCCTGCGCCTCCGGTCGCCGAACCAATGACGACAGAAACGACGAATGGTGTCAGGGGTAGTTCTCTTATTGTGAAATGACCGCTCAGCCACGAGAGACAAGTGAATATTCTAGCAGATGTCAGGTTAACGAGAAGATCTTACTCCCGTCAAGCGCCTGAACGCTAGTCATCGTGGACCCATGTGGAGGATAGTCAGCCCGATCGGCTTGAGCCAGTCTGAGGCCTACACTGAGGCTGATGTGATGGCCGAGCTCCAATAACCTGACTTTTGGAATTCATCTAGGAAGGGGATTGAAGGAACTCAGCTCGGACCGAGGCATTCATCCGGTCGGAGAAGCCGAAGTCAGCGGGCCCCGACTGTAGACCGCATGAGATTGTCGGCTTGGGGCGGAGAGAAACCTTGATACCCTCCGTGCCGCTCGGTCAATTCGAGGACAGAGAATGGTTGACCGTTCACCTGTTCGGGAATTGTGAAGATCTGGCGCAGCAGTCCTCCCCTATCGCCAACCACCTCGCCCGCGAAGACCACACCCTGCACTTTCAACTTCTGGATCGCCAACTCGATGTCTTCAACCTGGACCGCCACGTGGTGCAGGGTCTTATCTCCAAAGGCCGCAACCCATCCCGGGATCAGACTACTCTTGCCACGCTCATCGGAGTACGCCTGGTCGACAAATAAGGCCGGGAAGCCTCGAGCGCGATAGACCTTGGCGAACCAGTCATGGTACTCAAGGGTTTCGGCATACGCATACCCCAGACCTACGAATTCTTGGGCTCGACCGTCGATATCCATGGTCCGGATCGTAATGTGATCCAGCACCGGCTTGAACCCGATGCCCACTCGATCCAAGTCTGCCTTCACGACCCTTGCTGCCGCATTTCGTGACAGATAATCCTTGACCAGCCTCTCAACGAGGGTTTCAAGGGCTAAGCTTCCAGACTTCGATTCCGTACCGGGCTCACGGGTCATGTGCTTCCTCTTCATGGCTCAATTCGTATCGATCTGCGCCCTTTGGAGACGTCCGCTATAATCGATGTAAATCGCTTTCCACTCGCTGAAGGTGTCCAGCGCGACTTGCCCAGCTTCACGGTGTCCATTACCTGTCCGCCGCATCCCGCCGAACGGCAGGTGCACTTCGCTACCGATCGTCCCGGCATTGACGTACACAATGCCAGACCGAATATCACGGATTGCGCGTTGAGCCTGGTTGATGTCACGCGTGTAGATCGAAGTGGAAAGGCCATATGACACGTTGTTACCGACCGCAATGGCTTCCTCTAAATCTTTGACCTCCATGACTGACAACACGGGCCCAAAAATTTCTTCTTTGGCGATACGCATGGCAGGACTGACACAATCAAACAGGGTGGGCGCGTAAAAATGGCCTCTCTTGTACTCACCGTCTGAGAGAATATGGCCTCCCGCTACCAGTCTGGCGCCCTCCTGCTGGCCGACCTGGACATACCCATGGACTTTGTCCAACTGAGGTCGGTTAATGATAGGCCCCACTTCGACCTCGGGGTCCAGCCCGTTCCCAATACGCAGCCTTCCCATCCGATCAAGCAGCTTCGTGATGAGCGATTCCTTGACTTCAGTTTGAACAATCAGCCGACTGCAGGCCGTGCATCGCTGGCCTGTGGTCCCAAACGCGCTCCACGTGATCCCGTCCAAGGCAAGATCAAGGTCCGCATCTTTCATCACAAGAATGGCATTCTTCCCTCCCATTTCCAACGCCACTCGCTTATGAAGCGTCGCAGCAGCCACCGCTACCTTGCTTCCAGTCGCAGTGGAGCCTGTGAAGGAGATCAGGGCGACGTCCGGATGGTTAACCAGCGATTCGCCGAGCTGCGCACGACTGCCTAGCACCAAATTCATCACACCTGGCGGTACCCCGCACTCCTCCAGGACTTTGACAAACAGGGCAGCGGTGACCGGTGTCTCGGGCGAGGGCTTGAGCACCACCGTATTGCCCAGTATGAGGGCCGGAAAGGACTTCCACGAGGGAATAGCGACAGGGAAGTTCCACGGCGTGATCAGGCCAACGACGCCCATTGGCTCTCTAACACACTGCGCTGATTTATCCGGCAGCTCCGAGGGCACGATATGGCCAAAAAGCCTCCGCCCCTCTGCACCCATGTAAAAGGCCATGTCGATCGCTTCCTGGATATCGCCCCTGGCCTCCGTCAGGACCTTGCCCATCTCTTGCGTAAGCGTCCGAGCCAGTGTTTCCTTTTGATCCATAAGCCGCTGGGCCACTCGAAAGAGAATCTCCCCTCGCCGAGGTGCCGGTGTTTGTCGCCAAGACTCGAATGCCTTCGCGGCAGCCTTCACGGCCTCATCGATATCTTCGGGACTCGAATCCGTGCATCTTCCGACTACTTCGCCGGTAGCCGGATTCCTGCTCTCAAAAGTCTGCCCCGACCGCGCTTCAACCCACTGTCCTCCGACAAAATTTTTGACCACCTCGTTCATCGCAACACCTCTTCTAGCAACGCTAGCCCCTGGTCCACTTCGTCGCGTGAGATCGTCAGAGGCGGACTGACACGGATCGAGTTTCGTCCGCATGGCAGCAAGAGCAGTCCCCGCCGAAACGCTTCCTGGACGATCCGGTCCCGCTCAGCCTCAGCTCGCTCCTTGGTGCGCTGATTCTGGACGAACTCGATGCCGATCATAAGACCGCGTCCCCGAACATCTCCGAGGACTCGGCATCTCCGCTGGAGACGCCGCAGGCGTGCCTGGATATACGTCCCTTGTTCGGTCGCGTGGCGCATCAGGCCTTCTTTCTCGATCACTTCAACCGTGGCGAGCCCTGCTTCGCACGCAACCGGATTTCCGCCAAAGGTGGAGGCATGCGAACCACGCTCCCAGGACATGACCTTCTTTCGAGCGACAAGAGCGCCGAGCGGCAGGCCTCCACCCAGCGCCTTGGCCATACAGATCACGTCGGGGATGACCTTCGCGTGTTCGATCGCAAAAAATTTCCCCGTCCGCCCCATTCCAGCTTGGACTTCGTCATCAACAAGCAGGATTCCGTGGCGATTACATAACCTCCGCAGGCTCGACAGGAAGTCATCCGGAGGCACGATCAGGCCGCCCTCCCCCTGAATGGGCTCGACGATAATGGCAGCCGTTTCCTCAGGCGGGAGGACGGTTCTGAAGAGCAGGTTCTCGATGTAGTCCAGGCATTCGCCGGTCGGATCCCCTGTACGGCATCGGTACGGATCAGGGTATGGAGCATGGAAGACACCGGGGAGCAGAGGACCAAAGCCGCGACGCTGGACCGTCGCGCTTGAGGTCAAGGACACTGCGCCTAGCGTCCGGCCATGGAACGAATTGTAGAAGGCTAGGATATAGGGTCGTCGCGTCGCATGGCGGACCAGCTTGATAGCCGCGTCAACAGACTCAGCGCCCGAATTACACAGAAACACCTGCTTGGCATCGCGCCCTGGCGCGAGGTGGGCCAGGCGCTCAGCTAACCGGACGTACGCGGGATAGTAAAAGTCTGCAAAGGAGAAGTGAATGAGCCGATCCGTCTGCGCCTTCATCGAGCTCACCACTTGGTGATGCCCATGCCCGACTGCGGCTACTGCAATCCCCGCTGTGAAATCCAGATAGCAATTGTCGTCCACATCCCACACGTAAGACCCGGCAGCATGATCGACGACAAGCGGATAGGGGTGGGTCGCTGAAGGCGCAACTGACTGATCGATCCGGCGCAAGAAACTGCGGGCTCGAGGACCGGGCGGGATCTTGTGGATGAGTCGACCTCGCATGCAGTCGTTCCTCAATATTCAATCACCATGAAGGTCAGGTAACCACACCTTTATATATATATTATACCGCTTGCACAACAGACGTGCCGTTTTCAATCCAATAATGACATGCTCTGGTCACCGATCATGCCGCCTCACCGCTGTTCGCTCACGACCATTGATCCTGATTGCGCCAACGCCTGAAGCCTACGCGAGCGAGAACAAGCGACTGAAACGATGACCAAGCCGGGGCTATCTCCCATTGCCTGCAACAGAGCCCGAATCCTTATCCGGGCCAGACGCGATGCTCTGACTAGGGTTCACATACCCCGCAAGTGAGCCTTACACGGCGTGTCCTGCTGCCTCGCCCCCCACTCATCTACCCAGCGACTGGGCTTCCCAACGAGCGGTTAGGCAACGACTAAGGCCAGCTCTGGCCTAAAAGTGTTGTAAAAATGACACATTCAAAAGACCAGCTATACTTACTCTAGGGACAAAGCCGGATTTGGCGGGCTTGGCTCGTCTAGGGCACCAGTGGCCACAAAAAACAAGTGAGCGGGACAATGCCAAGAGTTGGACAACTTATAACTCGTCAGACTCGATCAACTCGCTGGATCGTGAGCGTCGTCGCGATCCTCCTTGCGTTGATCGTCCAAGTGACCGAGGGATTCGCGGAATCCATTCACCGGGAGCAGCTGATTCCCATTCTCGGAGTGGTGTATGGCGAAGAGCCTGTGGGGACGGTGAGCTACCTGATCCTCTCCATCGATGTTCGAGACGATGTCCACGGACTCGCCGTACATTTCCGGAGTACACCTGGCCGTTTTTCTCCCATGGCTCAAACCGCCGTTCAGCAGGCCATCCACCGCTCCGCCCGAGCGTTAGGCCAATCCCCCGACTCGTGGACTGTGGTTCTTTCGATGCCTTACGAAGGCGTGACGGTCTATGGAGATAGTCTGTCCGCCATGGTGGGTCTGAGCGTCGTGGCCCTGGCCAATGGTCGCTTCATCGCCCCAGATCGAGTGATCACTGGCACTGTCAAACCAAACGGACGGATCGGAGCAGTGGGTGCGGTACCCCTCAAGGTGGACGCTGCCAACCAGGCCCACATCCGTAGGATCCTCGTACCGGACGAACGTGATACCGGGGATGGTGACTGGCAAACCCCCTTTCTCGTTCATATTTCTCCTGTGGGATCAGTAGAACAAGCGTATGCGGCCTTGACGGCTGTGACTTCCCGCCCTTGACCGAACGGGTTCTGTTCATTCACCGTATACGAGTCACTTCAACTCCGCGATCGTCACTCCATCTCCCCCCTCGGCTCGCTCGCCAGCCCTGAACGTCGTCACATAAGGCGACTGTCCCAGATGCTCCCGGATCACAGCTCTGAGGCGTCCCGTCCCATGCCCATGAATAATGCGCAAGGAGACCGCGCCAGCCAGGACGGCTTGGTCCAACGTGGCAACTGTTTGTTCAAGCGCCTCCTCAGCGCTTTTGCCCCTGAGATCAAGCACGTGGCTCGCTCCGGTGTCGGATGGCTCGTGTCTCGGTCGAACTTGCTCCCATCGCCGCGTTCGTGGCGCACGTTCTTCAGACCGAGATCCAGCCATCCCCAACAGACCCGAGACTGCGACAGAGACCTCGGTCTCTCCGACACGAACCCGCACGCGCTTCTTCCCTAACGGTTCTTCTAACAGTGTGCCGATGGTACCCAGGCTTGAGAGCTCCACCCGATCTCCAATCGTGAGAGTCTCCACTGGCACAGATTCACCTGGTGGACTCAGTGCTGTCCTCGCTTGATCCTCGAGGTCGCTCAATCGTCGCTTGGCATCTTTCGCTTTCGCCACGGCTCGCTCACGCTTGAGGCTCTCCAACACTTCTTGAACCTCAGCACGGGCCCGCATCAGTTCAGCCGTCAGCTTCTTCTTCACTCCCTTGCGCTCATCGTATTCTGAAGCACGCAGCCGTTCCGCGATCTCGGCTGATTCACGAGCAGACCGCTCGGCTTCCTGCTGAAGCTCGGCCACTCGTGTGACTTCCTGATCCAGACGCCGTTGCTTCTCCTGCAGGTCCCCGAGCAGCCGTTCAAGTGTTCGGTCTTCCCGATTGAGCAGAGACAGTGCATGCTCCAGGATGGATTCATCCATGCCAAGCCGCCCGGCGATCTCGATCGCCGATGAGCCACCTGGAACATTCATGATCAGTCGATACGTTGGCGACAGCGTGTTCACATCAAATCCAACGCTCGCGTTCAAGAATCCAGGCGTCGCTTGACCGAGGGCTTTGAGTGAATTGTAATGTGTTGTGGCCACGACCTTGACCCCACGGCTAGCGAGCCGTAGAAGCAGAGCCTCGGCTAGCGCGGCACCCTCCACGGGATCGGTGGACGTGACAGGTTCGTCGATGAGAGCCAGGACGCTGGGCGGGCGGACCTCGGAGGCCGACGCGCCGGTATCCGATGGAATATGCCCAAGAAGCTGGACCATTTGGTCGATGTGCGCCGAGAAACTGGAGAGGTCTTTGGCCAGATCCTGGGCATCTCCGATATCCGCATACACGTCCGGAAAGACAGCCATTTCGGAGTTCGCCTCACAGGGAAACTCCAAACCCGCCCGCGCCATCAAGGCCGCGAGTCCAATCATCTTTAACGTGACGGTCTTCCCGCCCGTGTTCGGTCCAGAGATCACCAGCACCCGTGCTGATTCGTCGAGCACAATGTCATTGGCCACCACTTGCTCCTTCGCCAGGACCAAGAGGGGGTGGCGGGCCTGGCGGAGCATGACGCGACCCTTCTCGTTCAGTGAGACGGGGTGTCCCTTCACAAGGTGGCTGAATGCGGCTTTAGCGGCAACGCTGTCCAGATCTGCCATCACCTCCAGCCCAGCCAAGATGGTGGGCGCATGAATGCCGACTCGCACGGACAGTTCTTGAAGGATCCGTCGGACCTCACGCTCCAGCTCCAGTTCAGCCACTTTGATTGTGTTGTTCAATTCCACAAGTTCGCGCGGCTCTAGAAACACGGTAGCACCACTTGCGGAGACGTCGTGCACGATGCCGGGAATCTTGGAGCGCATCTCGGATTTGACCGGAACCACATAACGGCCCTCGCGCTGCGCGAAGTACCGTTCCTGCAAGACTTCTGCGAAACGCCGTGACTCCAGAATCACATCGAGCCTGTGGCGCATCTGCTGCTTCAACTCCTGCGCGTGGTGCGTCAGTCGGCGCAGGTCTGGGGTTGCGGATTCCTTAATGTGGCCTTCGGGGCCGATGGCACCATCGATCGCGGTCTTCACTTGATGCAGCGGCGCAAGGATCTCGAGCGGCTCATGCAGAGCACACAGCGCCGGGGCCTGTTCACGATGCCTCTTCAGATAGCGCGCAGACTCGAATGCGACACCGAGGACCAGGCTGACATCCCGTAATTCGTGGACCTCCATAGACGCACCCTTGACGACTCGTCCCAGCGCTTCTCGTATATCCGGGAACCCCAGTGATGGGAACGGGTCGCCACGCTCTCCCAAGCTCACCATTTCAGCGGTCTCTTGGAGGCGAGTCCGTGCCGCCGTCAGTTCCGTCTCAAGAAAGAGGGTGCGGCACCGCTCCGCCCCTATGGCCGAGCGCGCTTGTCGTGCCAGCATGTCAAGAACGCGATCCCATTCCAGCACGCGCTCAGTTTCTTGTGACAGGTTCCGTTCCTTCATCTGTATTGAGTCAGTCGCTGTGCCATTTCTGATCAAGGTGGGGCGGGCAGGCTGAATCCTTGTCGCCTGTTGGGGTCAATCGGCGCCGGCAAGCACTTTGGTGGAAATGCAACTCGATCAAGGAGCGCGGGGTTCAAATCACGAGTTACCCGCTGAACAAGTACTGAATCTTGTTTAAGCCATTTTTAAGCGAGCA
>JBHICF010000035.1:0-12721 GCA_046759485.1 Nitrospiraceae bacterium | reverse complement strand
AGGGCGTGAAAGTCCCGCTGGTTGCGAACATGACCGAGTTCGGCAAGACCCCCTATCTCACTGCGACTGAGTTCGAGGAGCTGGGCTATCGCATCGTGCTGTTCCCGGTCACGGCACTCCGTGTCGCCGCGAAGGCCGTTGAGCGGATGCTGTTACACTTGAAAGCGAAGGGCACTCAGCAGGACATGGTGGATCAGATGCAAACCCGGCAGCAGCTGTATGAGCTGCTGCGGTATGACGCGTACCAGAAACGCGACAACGCTTTACATGGACCAGACGACCCAGAAACCAGAAGCTGAGGCCGCGGCCTACAGCCCAGGGCTCGAGGGCATCGTGGCGGGCGAATCCGCTCTCTGCCAGGTGGATGAAGGCGAATCCGGGCTGCGCTATCGTGGTTACGCAATCGGCGACCTCGCCGACCAAGCCTCCTTCGAGGAAGTGGCCTATCTGCTGTTGCTCGGCAAGCTTCCGACTAAAAAGGAGTTGGCCGACTTCTGCTCCCAACTCAGCGCGAATGGGGCGCTCCCCGGTCCTGTGGAAGCATTTATTGGGGTTGTCCCACCAACCGCACACCCGATGGATATCCTGAGAACCGGCGTATCGCTGCTCGGCATGACGGATCCTGACGCAGCGGACGTTTCTCCGGATGCCAATATCCGCAAAGCGATCCGTCTGCTCGCCCAGATTCCCGTGCTCATCACAAGCGCGCACCGGCTGAGTCACTCGCAACCACGAATCCACCCGAGGCATCACCTCGGGTTCACCGAAAACTTGCTCTATTTACTCACGGACCGGTACGGCGACGATCAAAGCCGCGCGATGGCACGCGTGATGAACGTCTCGCTGATTCTCTATGCCGAGCACGAATTCAACGCGTCAACCTTTGCCGCACGGGTCGCGGCCTCGACAATGACCGACCTCCACGCCGCGATTACCGCCGCCATTGGAACCCTGAAGGGTCCTCTGCATGGAGGCGCGAACGAAGCGGTCGCGTCGATGCTGCTGGAGGTTCATTCGCCAGATCAAGCCGAGAGCTGGGTGCGGAGCGTTCTGGCGCGAAAACAGCGCGTGATGGGATTCGGGCATCGCGTCCTGCGACATGGCGATCCTCGATCCCTGATCATTCAGCGGCACGCTGAAGCCCTCAGCAAGATGTGCGGGAATACTCGGTGGTATGAGATCGCATCCATCATCGACCGGGTCGTCCAGCAAGAGAAAGGGCTGTTTCCGAACCTCGATTTCTACACCGCCGTTACCTATCTCTTGATGGGCATCCCGCGTGATCTGTATACACCAGTGTTCGTCTGCTCGCGCGTGGCCGGCTGGTGCGCACACGTGATCGAGCAGCAAAAGCAAAACCGACTCATCCGTCCACGTGCGCGCTACACGGGGCCGCCACCCCAAGCATTTGTCCCCATCCAGCGTCGACGGTAGTCATCATGCTGAAGCAGCCTCCGACTGAGAACATCCGTCAAGCCCACGAGATGGGTGGGCCGCCCTTCTCCTTGCCGTGGACGTCCTTCGCGGAGTTCTTTCACTCTCGCGTCAGTGACCTTCGGCTCGTCAACAAGACCTACCTCACGTACTACGACGACGATCTCCAGGCATTCCGGAACTACCGCTATAGCGAGTTCGGCGACTTAGTTCGACGCGCGGCCATTTTTATGCATGACCGTCTGGACCTTCGACGTGGCGACCGCATCGCCACGGTCCTGTTCAATCACGATCAGACCGTGATGATCTACTTTGCGGCCTGGACACTCGGGATCGCTATCGTGCCGATCAATGTCGACGAACCAACGGACAAGAAGCGATATATCCTCCAGCACTCCGAGGCATCGGTGATTTTCTGCTGGCAGGACTCTTTGGAAGAGATCATGAATCTCCGTGATGGTCTCCCCCAAGTCCGCGAGATTGTCGCGGTCGGCGACACCTCGAACCGCCAGCCCCCGAATGGTCGCCTCTTCACTGATGAGCTCGGCGCGACGCGTGCGGGTCAGGCCACGCCCGATACCAGCCTCCCGGCGGGCACGCTTGGCGACGACGCACTGATCGTCTACACATCTGGCACGACGGGGCCGCCGAAAGGCGTGATCCTGACTGCTGAGAATCTCCTCATCGATGCCGATGGGATTGCGGACTGGCATGGACTTGGTCCGGGCGATCGCCTCATGTGTGTGCTGCCCATCCACCACGTGAACGGGACCGTCGTGACGCTGGTGACACCCTTCTACTGTAAAGGCGGGACTGTGCTGAATCGGAAGTTCAAGACCCAGACGTTCTGGAAAAAACTCAACGATCAGCAAGTGACATGCGTGAGCGTGGTGCCGACGCTGCTCGAGTTCCTACTGGAAGCCGACGAGGATATTACGTCCTACAGGCTGGATCAGTTCCGAGGTCTGATCTGCGGCGCGGGGCCCTTGCTGAAGGAAACGGCCGCCCGCTTCGAGGATCGCTTTCGGTTCCCGATCCGACACGGATACGGCTTATCGGAGACCACCTGCTATTCCTGCTTCCTACCCGAGGATCTCTCATCCGATGAGCATCACCACTGGCTCACCAGCTATGAGTTTCCTTCGATCGGTATCCCAATCAGGCACAACGAGATGGCCATCTTGGACGACAACGGACAGGAGGTCGCGCAGATGACGCGAGGGGAAATTTGCATTCGCGGTCGAACGATCTGCGATGGGTACTTCAAGAGGCCTGATGCCAATGAGTCGGCGTTTCGATGGGGATGGTTCCGATCGGGCGATGAAGGATTCTATGTGCGCGATGACCGAGGCCGGCCATTTTTCTTTATTCCGGGGAGACTGAAAGAACTGATCATTCGGGGCGGCATCAACATCTCGCCCCTGGAGATTGACGATACGCTCAAAGGCCATCCGGCCGTGAAATTCGCCATGACCATCCCGTTCGAGAACCGCTATTACGGCGAGGAGATCGCGGCCTACATCGTCCCACGGGATGACGCCGATCGGCCCACCGAATCCGAGCTCCTCGAGTTTTGCCGCTCTCACCTGCCATTCGCGAAGCGCCCCAAGGTGATCCTCTTCGGGAACGATGTGCCCTACACCACGACGGGGAAACCCAAGCGCCTGGAACTCAAGGCGCGTCTCGCCTCTGAGCTCAGCTCCTATCGTGACGTGCAGTTCAAGGACCACTCATAACGACACGCCGCCACACCCCCCTCAATGCTCATTCGATCGCCGTTCTCGCGGCGAGACGCGAGCGCGTTAGGCCCTGACTTGGTTTCGTCCGGCCCTCTTGGCGCGATACAGGGCTTGGTCTGCTGCTTTGATCACTTGACCGGGGTCTTCGTTGCGCCGATTCCGTTCCGCAACCCCAATGCTGATCGTGACGGACACTTCCTTGCGGATCCGGTTGTTCCTCCTCGGACTTTTCGGAACTCGCCGGGGTCGGTCTCGCCCGCGAAGCGCGAACCCTGAGGACTCGACGTTCTCCCTCAGTGTCTCCAGATGAGGCAATGCGTCATCGACAGACTTACCGGGGAAGAGCACAGAGAACTCCTCCCCGCCATAGCGATAGGCTCGTCCCCCACCTGATACGCCATTGAGCTTTGAGGCGACCTTGCACAAGACTTGATCACCCACATCGTGACCATACTGATCGTTGACATCTTTGAAATAATCGATATCCACCATGGCGACTGTATAGTGATTGTTCAGTTTCAGGAGCGCTTCGTTCAGTGCCCGCCGACTCGGTAGTCTCGTCAGCTCATCGTGGTAGGCCATACGGTACGATGTCTCGAGCAACGAGACGAGGAGAATCAGTCCAGCGCTCGCGAGATAGTGTGTGGGGTTCCAACCCGTTTGAGTGACGTGGAGCGCGATGAAGGCCGCTACCAGGCTCCAGAAAAACCCGCTTTCGATCGCATGGCGATGCCAGCTGAACCGGACTGCCTGAAGGATTAACGCGGCCCCGAATGCCAGAAGGGCTAGTTGGGGAATCGGTGTCCAGGCGCGAGAATCGACGCCCGCGAGTCGAACGTCCAGCAAACCAGCAACTCCCCGCTGGTCCAGATGGCTGATGAGGACAACGAGCAGAAGTTGGCCCAGGATGGGCAGAAACCGCACCAAGCCGCGCGCGGTGACCAGCCCACGCTCCGTGAGCGTCGCGTAGGCGGCAAGATTCAACGGGAGCAGCAGCGCAATGGCGTTGAACACCTTGCCCTCGGTGCCAAACTGTAACAGGGCTGCATCCGCGAGCGCCAAGACCAGGGTGGCAAAGACGATCCGACTCCGGTTGAAATACCACCCGAGCACAAGGCCGGCGCCAAAGACGACAAAGGGATAGGCACTGACAAACGGAAGAAACGAATCCGGCAGCACGGACGGGCGAAAGAGCGCAAGCGCGGCCAGCACGAGCACACCCCCCGGCACGATCAGCGAGTACAGCCACTTCAGAATGGCAGAACCTATCATCTCCGCCCTATCAACGGGCGTGCATTGTGCCAAAATTTCCCCGCAATGACTACTTGAATTTTTTATTTTTTCGATGAGGTGCGGGCGGTTGCGGACTCTGCGCGTCTGCTCATAAGGGCCTTGACAGCAAGGCCTACGTCATGTAACCATTGGTTACATCGAATGTAGGACTGAGTGCTGAGTGCTGGGGACTGGGGTACAAAAATCAGGACTGAGCCTCAGCCCGCTGTCGCCAAGGCTTCAGCGGGCCCGCTGGAAGCTTTAGCGAAGGCGGGTCCTCAACCTCAGTCCTCAGCCCTCAGTCCTTTCTTCACAAGATATGGCCCGCCAGATTGTCAGCTTCCAGATCCCTACCTTGGAGATCGCGCTCGCACGCGCGGCGACGCCCTCGCTTCGGGGTCGGCCGGTCGCGATCGCTTCTCCTCACAGTCCTCGCGCGCTGATCCAAGAAGTCTCGTGTGAAGCTCAACTCGAAGGTGTACTGGCCGGGATGCTGGTGGACCAGGCCCGCCGCCGTTCTCCGTCGTTGTCCCTCCTGCCATCCGATCCTGTCCGCATCCAACAGGCACAGGAGGCCTTGGACAAGGTGGTCGGCCATTACGCGCCGATCTGGGAGCCGGTGCGGGCGGGAGATCTGTTCCTGGATCTCACCGGTACCACGCGTCTCTTCGGGCTGGCTTCTGATACGGCCCTGCACATCCAGCGCGAGGTGGCACGCCACTACGGACTCGCGAGTGTCGTCGGCGTGGGGAGCAACAAACTGGTCGCCCGCACCGCGGCCATGTTGGTCCATCCCCTGCAACTCTGCGAGGTACGCCCTGGCTCGGAGCCCAACTTCCTGGCACCATTGCCAATCACCGTCCTGCCCGGGCTCTCTCGTTCCCATGCCCGGATGGTACTGGCCACGCTCACTGACTTGAATCTCCGGACCTGGGGTGAGATCGCCGAGATCCCGCTGCCCCACCTCGAACTCGTGTTGGGCCGCGAGGCGGCGCTGCTGCATAACTGGGGGCAAGGCATTGATCCGTCACCCGTCCGGTCGCTTCCCCAACAGCCGCGGCTGGACGCATCGTTGACCTTGGACCCCGACGAGATCGACGAAGGCCGGCTTCTGGGTTGCTTGCGCCACCTGCTGCAGCAGGTCTGTCGTGAACTGCGTATCCGGCAGCGCGTCTGCCGCCGACTGGCTTTGACCGTGCGCTACAGTGATCAAGTTGAAGTTGCACGCCGCCAACCCGTTCGTCCTGGCACATTTTGGGAAGTGGATCTTCTTCCATATTTGCGCACGTTGTTCGGTCGTTGTGTTCGGCGTCGCGTGCGTCTGCGGAGAATGACTGTGGCCGCGGAGGTGCTGGCGCCGTCTGAAGAGCAGCTTCCATTGTTCGCGGGGCAACCCAGTCCAGAAGAGACCACACAGGCCCGGGCGCGCCGGCTGGCGCTGGCGCTCGACCGTCTCCAGGAACGATTCGGCGACGAGGCCATCTGGTATGGAGGCTGTAGGCGAGAAGCCTAGGCTATGGGAAAGGCGAACGGCAGTGGCGATGTCTCCATTCGTTCATCTACACGTCCATTCTCCCTATTCCCCGATGCAGGGCGTGTCGTCGCTGGAGGCACTTTGCGAGGCCACCCGTGCGCAGGGCGCCGACGCGCTTGCTCTGACAGACACCAACGGTCTCTATGGAGCCATCCGCTTTCTGGACGCGGCCCAGCAGGCTCACCTCCGCCCCATCCTGGGCGCGGAAGTGACGCACAAGCACCATCGCGCCGTGCTGTTGGTGAAAACCATCGAGGGGTACGCCAACCTCTGCCGATTGCTCTCAACTCGCCATTGCGATGGGGCCTTCGGATTCATCGCAGCTGTGACCCGCTACCGCGACGGCTTGATTGTGCTGTCGGACGACCTGCAGGCGCTCACAGCTTGGAAGCAACGGTCACCGCAGGATCTGTATGTCGAGTTGACGCCGGGCGCGATGATGCATCAGGCCCTGGCCTTCAGCCGACGCATCGGCCTTCCGCCGGTGGCAACGAACCGCGTTCATTTTGTGCGGCCGGGGGAGTTCGCCCTGCACCGCCTGTTGCGAGCCATCGCGTTGAACACGACGCTCTCCCGCTTGCCGCCAGACGCCTGCTGCGCTCCAACCAACTGGTTCGCGCCACCTGAGACCCTCGCACGGCAGTATCCCCATGTTCCGCACGCGCTGGCAAACGCGCAGCGGATTGCCGAAGCATGCCGCACCGACTGGAATTTTAAGGACATCATCTTCCCCGCCTTCCGCCAGCTGCCTGACCGGCACGCGTTGACCCTGCTCCGAAAGAAAACGTATGCGGGTGCCAGGTGGCGTTACGGGACGCTCTCCCCGCGCGTCAGTCAGCGCATCGAGCGGGAGCTCGCCATCATCCAGACCAAACGCTACGCCCACTATTTTCTGGTGGTGGAGGAAATCGCGCGACAGTCCCCCTTGACCTGTGGCCGTGGATCAGCTGCTGCGTCGATCGTGGCGTACTCTCTAGGAATCACGCATGTGGATCCGATCCGGCACAATCTGTTCTTCGAACGCTTCCTCAACCTCGGACGCCGCGATCCACCGGACATCGACATTGATTTCCCCTGGGACGAGCGTGACCGCATCTTGGATACAGTCTTTGCGCGATATGGCACGCACAATGCCGCGATGGTGGCCAACCAGAATAGCCTCGGGTCGCGGGCTGCCGTGCGGGAAGTTGCGAAGGTCTATGGGATGCCTCCGGCCGAGATTGGACGTTTCACGAACCGGATCATGCGGCATGCGGACTTTCTCCGACTGGAGCATTTCCGATCACCTCGCCGGTGGGCGGAACGGCTGTGCCAGGAGCTTCAGCTTCGCGAGCCGTGGGCGGAGATCCTGGGTTTGGCTGTGCAACTGGAAGGTCACTTTCAACATCTGGGACTCCACTGTGGGGGCGTTGTGATCGTGCCCGATGAGATCCGACGCTACGTCCCCGTGGAGGTCTCAGCCAAAGGTGTGCCGGTTATTCAGTGGGAGAAGGATCAGACCGAAGACGCTGGTCTGGTCAAAATTGATCTGCTGGGGAATCGCTCGCTGGCGGTGATTCGTGACGCGCTGGAGGCGATTGCGCGGAATACCGGCCACCGCATCGACTACGCGACGTGGGACCCCCTCACCGATGCCGGCACCTTGGACCTGATTCGGCGAGGCGAGACCATCGGATGTTTCTACATCGAGTCGCCAGCCACTCGGCAGTTGCTCAAAAAGCTCTGGACCCGGATGCCGGCTGCGCGTCGAGCTCAGGCCGACGTGTTCGAGTATCTGGTGATCGTGTCCTCCCTGATCAGGCCGGCGGCCAACCAATTCATCCGAGAATTCGTCCGGCGGGCCCACGGGGCATCTTACCAGCCGTTGCATCCCATACTGGAGGACGTCCTCTCCGAGACCCATGGGATTATGGTGTATCAAGAGGATGTGACCAAGGTCGCGATGACATTAGCTGGCTTCTCGCTTCAAGATGCAGACCAATTACGCAAAGTTCTCAGTAAGAAGCACAAGCAGCGGCAACTCCTGGACTATCGCGTCCAATTCTTCCGGGACGCCGCGGCCCGCCGCGTCCCGCCTTCGACGCTCGAGGCGATCTGGGCCATGATCATGAGCTTCGCCGGGTACAGCTTCTGCAAACCCCATTCGGCCAGTTATGCGCAAGTCTCTTTCAAGTCTGTCTATCTGCGCGCCCACTACCCGGCCGAATTCATGGCCGCTGTGCTCAGCAACCAGGGAGGCTTCTACTCAACGCTCGCCTATCTCTCGGAAAGCCGCCGGATGGGGCTCACCGTCCTTCCTCCCGACATCAACGCCAGCGACTGGGAGTATACCGGCTCCGGTGGGACGATCCGTGTGGGGTTGATGCAGATCAAGCATCTGACTCGCACACTCGCAGATCGGGTCATCGCCGAACGGACCGCGCACGGCCTCTACCGCTCACTTCTGGATCTTCTCGAACGGGTGCATCCTGAACCCGCCCAGGCCCGGGGTTTGATCCAAGCCGGGTGTCTCGACACCATTGCCGGTGAACTGACACGCCCGGCCCTGATCTGGCGACTCCATGCCTGGGAGAACTCTTCTCACGCCACGACTCAGAATACCCCCCTCACCACGGCTCTCTTCCCGATCCCTTCTGACGGGAGGGGGCCCGGGCTGCTGCCCCCCCTCCCGATCCCACCGGAGTACCCTGAGAGTCGGAAACTGCAGCAGGAGATCGACATGCTTGGGGTTCCTCTGAGTCAGCATCCCCTCGACTTCTACCAGGATCTGCTCGAGAAGCTGCGCTACATCTCAGCCCGAGACATGAGCCGCTATGTCGGACGTCTTGTCACGATGATTGGCTGGCTCGTCACTGAAAAAGGGGCGGAGACGAAAGATGGGGACCCGATGGAGTTTGTCACCTTCGAGGATAAGACCGCGCTGTACGACGCCACGTTGTTCCCGGACGCGTATCGGCAGTTTGCCCATCTCCTCTCCACCGACAGACCCTATGTCCTGGAAGGTCTGATCGAGGAAGACTTCGGCGCGGTCACCTTAACCGTTCATCACATGAGGAGCCTGGATACAGATCCGACGGCAAGCCGTCGAGCAAGTGGAGTCTCGTATGCCGTATAATCACCACCGTGAACAAATCAGAAAGTTAGGAGTCTGACCGTCAAAAACATGTCGCGAGGATGTGCGACTGTCAGACAAGGAATGGATGCCAGTCTCAAATCTAATCAGATTCGGAACCTCCACCTGGGCGTACGAAGGGTGGCAAGGGTTGGTCTATCACAACTCTTATGCGAAGGGCCGTTTCAAACAGGACTGCTTGGCGGAATACGCACGTTATGAATATCACGGTGAGCCGATGTTTCGAACGGTTGGGTTAGACCAGACGTTCTATCGCCCGGCCACGACCTGGCAGCTGAAGCGCTACGCAGAGCAACTTCCTTCCGGTTTCGAGATGTGCTCAAAAGTCTGGGAGGAAATCACGATCCCCCGCTTCGCCAGTCACCAGCGCTACGGCGCCAAAGCAGGGCAGCCCAATCCTCGCTTCCTTGACGCCAAGCTGTTCACGGAACAAGTCCTATCACCTTACACGGAAGTGTTTCATGGCCACACGGGGCCCTTCCTGTTTGAGTTTCAGCGCATGGGAATTGAACCGGGAGAATTTCTGCCTCGATTGGACGAGTTCCTGGGGTTGCTGCCGAAAGACTATCCCTATGCCATCGAGGTACGGAATGCCGCATTGCTCGGGGCCGACTATCGGTCAATTCTCAACACGCATGGCGTGGCGCACGTGTACAACCACTGGACCTCTATGCCACCACTCGCGGCCCAGCACCAACGGCTCGGCCAGACGTTCACGGCGCCGTTTGCTGTCATGCGGCTGCTGACCCCACTCGGGACCAAATACGAAGACGCGGTGAAGGCGGCTGAGCCGTACAATAAGCTCATCAAGCCACTGTCGACGATGCGGACCGAGGCGCTGGACCTGATCAGGACACTCGTGGCGGAGCAGCGGCGGGCCTATGTGCTCGTGAACAACCGGGCTGAGGGATGCGCCCCGCTGACGGTGCAGGCCTTGGTGGATCAGCTCCGTCAAGGAAACGAGAAACGGTCTGGGTGAGGATGGTGAGCGAATCTCAGAGCAGAGCCGGGGAGTTGGGGATGGGAATGCTTCGGACTTGATTGCTGGACTAACCTAAACCAAGGACCCCACCAGCCAGGTAAGACCGCCGAGGAAGCACGCCGCGACAACGGCTACGACGAAACCCAACGCACAAGACCAGGATCGGCGCCTCGTCTCGAGTCCTGGAGCTGTGAGAAGTTCCGGAACCAGCAACGCGCTGAACGGATTCCCACGATTTTCTGCCACCTTGACGGGATTCCATCCGAGTTGCATGAGCTGCGCATCAGTTTTTCTGTACCTCAGTGTCATCAGAAAGTAGAAGACAGCACCGGCAAACGCCACAAACGCAGCTCCCCACGCGAGAATGAAGAGGCCGTGCACGAGCGTCAAAAGGATACCCATCATTGTCAGCCCTCAATGCCCTCAGTGGGTACGTATTGTGTGAATCACCATCTCCTCAATCCGAAGTTGCATCGCAGCCCTTCCATTTTAGTGTAGCAGCCTCCTTCTGATACGCAAGAATGCCGGCCATTGCTGCACTTACGAATCCACCCGATTGACCAGAGCTATCCGACGGGTCGATAATGATGTCCCTTCTCAACAACCAATTGTCTGACCACGTCTTCCACCCGCGTGAGGTGCGTATGAAACACACAGGGGCAGCTGCCGGCTCACCGCATGGTGCCGATGGAGTACCGGATCGCGACCAAACGAATCACAAACGCGGGATTGATCGACGCGCCTTCTTGAGCACCGCGGCGGCGCTGATTGGCCTCTCCGCCACCCAGAGGCTCGTTGAACCTCTCCACGCTCAGATGTTGGCTGTGCCGGAGGACCCGACGCGCGTGCCGGGCGCCTCTCCCAGCCCCTACGGACGACGCTCCCCGTTCGAGCAGGCCAGCCGGGCTGTCGGCCAAGTCCGATCCGTCACGCCGTACCAGGACCTGTACGGAATCGTGACGCCTTCCGCTTTACACTTCGAACGACACCACAACGGTGTGCCTTCCATCGACCCGGGCCGGCATCGGTTGCTCATTCATGGCCTGGTGGAACGCCCGATGATCTTTTCCATGGAGGATCTCAAACGCTTTCCGTCGGTCTCTCGGCTCGCGTTCATCGAGTGTTCGGGGAATACGTCGCATGAATGGCGGGCCCCGCGTGGGAAAACCGTTCAGGACACGCACGGACTGATGAGCACCAGCGAATGGACTGGTGTCCGATTGGCGACCGTGGTGCGCGAGGCTGGCATCAAGCCTGAGGCCACCTGGATGCTCGCCGAGGGCAGTGATGCAGCCGCGTTAACGCGCAGCATCCCGCTGGCGCCCGTCATGTCCGAAGCGCTCTTGTGTTACGCCCAGAACGGCGAACCGTTGCGTCCCGAGCAGGGATATCCGCTGCGGCTCCTGCTTCCGGGATGGGAAGGGAATACGTGCGTCAAATGGCTGCGTCGTCTGAAGCTAGGCGACTCGCCGTTTATGACCCGAGAGGAGACATCCCGGTACACCGATCTCATGCCCGATGGGCTGGCCCGACAGTTCACCTTTGTCATGGAGGCAAAATCCGTGATTACCAGCCCATCCGGAGGACAACAGCTTCAGCCCGGGTTCGTGGAGGTTCGCGGCTTGGCCTGGAGTGGCCGCGGGCGCATCACCGGGGTCGAAGTCAGCCCTGATGGCGGCCATTCTTGGCGGCCCGCTCAGCTCCTGGACCCGGTCCTCCCAAAATGCCACACGCGCTTTTTGTTCCCGTGGCGCTGGCAAGGCCAAGAGACGATCCTTCAGAGCCGATGCACCGACGAGACGGGATACGTGCAACCGAGCCGGGAACACTTGGTGGCTGTGCGTGGACTCAATTCGAACTATCATAACAACGCCATTCAGAGCTGGAAGGTGTCAAAGAATGGGAAGGTGCGCAATGTGCATCAGTAGAAAGGTGTTGGCGGTCGCGCTCTCGATGGGGCTCGGCCTGGCGTTGTCTTGGGCTGGGGCCCAATCCGTGGAGCCCCCTGCCCGCTCTGGGATCGGAGGGGAAGCCACCGAGGCCCAGATCGAGATGTGGGACATCGACGTCTCCCCCAGCGGCGAAGGGCTGCCGCCCGGCCGCGGCACTGTGAAGCGTGGCGCCCAAGTCTTTGCAGCCAAATGCGCGACGTGTCATGGGCCAAACGGAACGGAAGGGCCCACGAACCGGTTAGTGGGAGGGCGGAACACGCTCAAGTCAACCCAACCCATCAAAACGGTGGGAAGTTACTGGCCCTACGCGACCACGCTCTATGACTATATCTACCGAGCCATGCCGTTCACAGCGCCTCAGTCACTCAAGCCGGATGAGCTGTATAGTCTCGTCGCCTGGCTCCTCTTTCAGAATGGCATTGTGCCGGAAGACATCATCTTGGATGCGAACACCTTGCCAGCCGTTCGCATGCCCAACCGAGACGGTTTCGTGCGAGATCCCCGTCCAGATGTTGGCCCGCGCTAGCTGAGGTGTGATCGTGCTCCAATACACTGCCAAGCTACCTGGCCCCTTTGTCCTGCGCGGCTTCCGTACACCTTCGCGTTGATTCACAGATTTCCTCAATCCACATGATTTAATTCCTCGTTTTCGGGCATGGTAGACTAACATGATCC
>JBHICF010000034.1:0-12897 GCA_046759485.1 Nitrospiraceae bacterium | reverse complement strand
GACCATCCGCTGATCGAGCTCGCGGCAACGATTCCATCCAACGTCAAGTTCATGAACGGACGGATGAAGCATGCGTTGAAGGACGCCATGCGAGGGATTTTGCCAGAGTCAATCGAATCTCGCTCCGACAAGATGGGTTTCCCAGTACCACTTCAGGAGTGGCTGAGTGAGCCAGGAACCGTGCAAGAGTTTGTCAGGGACATCCTGTCCTCCCGCAGCGCGCTCAGTCGCGATCTTGTCGATAACCGTAAGGTGCTGGCAGGCCTCGGGCGTGAGGCAAAGTTCGGCCGAAAGATTTGGGGCCTGCTGTGCCTGGAGCTTTGGCAACAGACTTTTCATGACCGAGCCTCGTCCTTCAAGCAAGCGAGCTCAGCGGAGGCCTTGCGATGAACATTCTCATTACCGGGGGGGCCGGATTCGTCGGGTCCCATTTAGCCGATCGATTGCTGGCCCGAGGCGATCGGGTCATGGTCATCGACAACTTCGCCACCGGGCGGCGAGATAACCTCACGGCCCATCCCAATCTCACTGTCGTGGAGGGGACCATTGCGGATGCTCCGCTGGTACGTCGTCTGTTTTCCGAGTTCGAGCCGTGTGAGGTCATCCACGCTGCCGCTTCGTACAAGGATCCAACTAACTGGACGGAAGACAGTTTGACGAACGTCGTGGGCACCGCCAATGTGGTCCAGGCAGCGAAAAGTACAGGCGCCCAACGCATCATCTATTTTCAGACGGCGCTTTGCTACGGGTTGCATCCGTTAGAACAGCCGATCAAGCTGGACCACCCGATTCGTCCCGAAGCCAGTAGTTATGCGATCACCAAGACGGCTGGGGAGCACTATGTGGCTTTGAGCGGACTGGACTATCTTTCCTTTCGGCTTGCCAACGCCTATGGTCCTAGAAATGTCAGTGGTCCTCTGCCGACCTTCTACCAACGTCTCACCAATCACAAACCCTGCTTCGTGATGGATACGCGAAGGGATTTCATTTACATCGACGACCTCGTCGGCGTCGTGCTGCTGGCTCTGCAAGGGAAGACTCCCAGTGGGCCCTATCACGTGTCCTCTGGCACTGATTCCGCGATCAAGGATCTGTTTAACGCTACAGTGAGTGCTCTGGCAATCAGTCCTGCGCCTGAGGTTGAGATCCGTCCGAGAGGGGAGGATGATGCCTACACGATCTTGCTTGATCCGACGAAGACGAATACCACGTTCGGGTGGAACGCAAGCACCCGCCTGGAGACGGGCGTCGCGAGGACGATTGAGTCCTATCAGCGATTCGGTATTGGCCAGACATATACGCATCTCAAACCGGTAGAAGAGAGAACGTAACGACAGGGGCTCGATGAGACTAGAAGGCATGGCTGTCACACTGGATCTTGACCAGAAAATGATACTCGTCGCCGGCGGAGCGGGCTTCATCGGCAGCAATCTTGTCAAACACTTACTCGCGCATGGTTGTCAGCGGATCGTGATCGTCGACAACCTGCTTTCGGCGGAGCGGGCCAATATTCCCGGAGACAAGCGTGTGCAATTCATTGAGGGCTCGATCGCTGAGGATGAAGTCCTCCGAGAACTGCCGGATGAGTTTGATTACGTCTTCCATCTTGCCACCTATCACGGCAACCAAAGTTCCATCGCTGATCCAATCGCGGATCATGACAACAATCTCCTCCCCACACTCAAGTTGTATCAGCACCTGAAGCCATTCAAGAGGGTGAGGAAGGTGGTGTACGCGGCCTCAGGATGCACGCTGGCCCCTCACACCTTCGACGCGGCTGCCCCAACCGTGGAGAACGGCCAGGTACCTTTTGAGCTGGATAGCCCCTACCAAATCTCGAAAGTGGTCGGTGAGTTCTACTCGGTCTACTATCACAAGCAGCATGGACTGCCAACGGTTCGGGCCCGGTTCCAAAACGTGTATGGACCAGGAGAACTCCTCGGGGCCGGCCAGTGGCGAGGCACCCCCGCAACGGTCTGGCGAAATGTCGTACCGACGTTCACCTATCGTGCACTCAAACAGCTACCGTTGTGGGTGGAGCACGAGGGAAGGACGAGTAGGGACTTCATCTATGTTGATGACATCGTGCGAGGATTGCTGCTCTGTGCCGCAAAAGGCCAGCCTGGTGAGGTGTATAACCTTGCGAGTGGTATCGAGACCAGCATTTTGGAACTGGCCATGTTGATCAATCGCGTGGCGGGCAACTCAGCGCCACTTGAACACCTACCGGGACGCGATTGGGACCACGCGGGGAAGCGCTTCGGCAGCACCGAAAAAGCCAAGCGTTTCTTGGGATTCGAGGCCGACGTCAAGCTCGCGGATGGGGTACAGCAGACCGTGGATTGGACGCGGTCGAACCTCACGTTCATCGAGTCGTGCATCCAGAAGCATGCCGCGCATATGGAAGTCTCGAGGTCGTCAGGCTCCTAGCCAATTGCACTGTCGGTCGTGCTGAACGATCACGATGGAATGAGTGGACTGGCTGGCCTTGGAAAGGAAACTGTGACCTGTTCGGCTAGAAAACAGCAGTTCCTGGAACATCTCCAGAAGACCCAGAATCCCGAGTCGAAGACGACTGTGCTAGGGAGGAACTATGAAACCATCAAACGGGACATGCAGCGAAGGGGAGCGTGGATTTCAGACGCGCGGTTTCTGGACGTGGGGTGTGGGATCGGGATCTATTCGGAATACTGGCATTCCCGCGGGCTCCGGGTGACCGGTGTGGATATTGACGCCGATCAGATCGCGCGGGCTCGCCAGCGCGCGGCAGTCAACAATCTCTCAATTTTGTATGAGACTGGAACTGCGGAGCGCCTCCCTCTCCCCAATCAATCATTTGACATCGTCTTCGCCAACTCGGTGCTTGAACACGTGGAGAATTGGGAATGTTGTCTGGACGAATGGATTCGAGTCCTGGCCCCGGGTGGCTTGCTGTGGATTGAAACGACGAACGTGCTGTGCCCTAGACAGGGCGAATACCGTTGGCTCCCATTGTACAGCTGGTGGCCAGCATCAATGAAACACATTGCCCTGTACCTTGCTCGGGGACCATTGCCTGCGCTAGCGAATTATTCACCGTGCCCTGCGCTGCATTGGTTCTCCTTCTTTCAGCTCCGAAGGTTCTTGGAAGTTCGGGGTCTCTCTGTACGCGATCGGTTCGACTGCATGGATCTGACTAGGGTTGGAGTGGCCAAGAGAATGGCCAGGAATCTGGCCCTCTCCGGTGTCGCTGGGCGATGGGTCGCCTACCTGCTTGTCTCACCCCTCGTGATCCTGGCATCGAGTCCGCCCCACGGCGGGGCGAGAACGAGTACTCACGATGAACCTCAGGCCTTTGACCGACATCAAGTTCTGGCTGCATCGCAATGACTGATCGGATCCGCACCATCGTCTTTTACGCCAAGGGCCAGTCTCACTGGAGGAGGATTGCCGCGGATACATTCAGTGGTGCACTTCGTACGACCTTGGAAACGCTGCTAGGTCGTTTAGAGCACGGCCCGCAAACGAGGTTTATGCCCGAGGATGAGTTTCGGGTTTTATCTTATCTCAGCGACTGGAAGGATGCGTTTGCCGAAGCGCCTTTGTTGGACGTCAGGCTATGTAATGTCAACAATCTCTTCGAGTTCCGCACGGGTCTGAAAGCGTTACGGGAGTACCCTCTCTGTATCATTTTACATTCGGCTGCCTGGGATCATCTGATGTTACTACGCTGGGCGGAGGGATCCTTTCAGGCGAGGCGGGGCAAACTCATGGTGTGCTTTGGAAACGAATATCATAATCTGCGAGAAAAAATTGGCTTTGCGCGCTCTGTGGGTGCCGATTATATCGCCAGCCAACTTCCGTTGGCAGCGGCAGAATGGCTTTACAGCGAGTGCGACGAGTCCAAGGTGCTGCCTGCACCGCAAGCGTTGAACCCCAAGGCCTATAGCCCCCAGCCTGGTCACCGTCCGGTGGATATCGGGTTTCGAGGGGCACAGTACTTCCACCTCGCACTTGGAGATGTTGAACGCACCGAGTTTCTGCGCCAATTCGAGACGCGGTCGGCAAGCTGGGGTCTCGTTTCGGACATTAAGTTCCACCGATACCCACGTGAGGAATGGAGTGGGTTTCTGAATCGTTGCAAGGGCACCGTCGGGGCCGAGTCTGGCACGTACTATCTGGAGCGAGACGACCACACCCAGCGAGCGGTGACTGAATATCTCGCTCAACACCCATCCGCTGGTTTTCGGGAAGTGCATGAGCGCTTCTTCAGGGGATACAGAGAACCGGTTTCAGGGAAAGCGATTTCTTCCAGGCATTTTGAGCCGCTCGGAACCAAAACATGTCAGATTCTCTTGGAAGGTCACTATAACGGAATTTTGAAAGCGGATGAACATTACATTAGCGTGAAGAAGGATCTGTCAAATTTAGATGAGGCCATCGGGCGGTTCAAAGACCCGACCTACCGTGAAGCGCTAGTCGACCGTGCCTACGAGTACGCGATGGCTGAGCACACGTACGGGCACCGGGTGGAATCGCTCCTCAATACAATCATCGGGGATGGCCTCCCAGCTTGTTGACCATAAAGATTTCTAGACAGATAGGATTCCCTCCGTGTGGGAGTGGAAGAGGGCAGACAGGAACTCAGCAGCGTCCCAGCCTGTCCTCGCCGACGTGAGCCGGGAGCCGCTCACAGGGTAGGTTTGCAGTGTGTGGGATCGCGGGACAGGCGAAGGCCAACCAGAAACCGGTGGAGCGGCAGCGGCTCGCTGCCATGGGTGCACAGTTGCAGCACCGGGGCCCTGACGATCACGGGCTGTATATCAACAGCCATGTGGGATTGGCTCACCGGCGGCTGAGCGTGTTGGACCTCACTCCGGCAGGACGTCAGCCCATGTCCAATGAAAATGGCACCGTCTGGATCGTCTTCAATGGAGAGATCTACAACTGCCAGGAATTGCGGAGCACCCTCCAGTCTCGCCATAGCTTCCGGTCGCGCACCGATACTGAAGTGATTGTTCACCTGTACGAGGAGTATGGGCTCCAGTGTCTCTCCATGCTTCGAGGCATGTTCGCTTTTGCCATTTGGGATGAACTCAATCAGCGGCTGATCTTAGCAAGGGACAGGTTGGGCAAGAAACCTCTTTATTATTCCGTCAATGATCAAAGCTTGACGTTCGCCTCTGAGCTGAAAGCGCTGCTGGTCGGATGCCCTGTCCCCGAGATCGATCCGGTGGCACTGCATCATTATTTGACGTTCCAGTACGTCCCGACGCCAATGACCATCTTTCGTGGGATCCAGAAACTACGACCTGGGCACGTGCTGGTCTATGAGAAAGGGAAGGTCTCAGAGAGTGCCTATTGGACGCTGCAATATGACGACAAACTGGTCCGGCTGAGTGACGCGGAATATCAGGAACGTTTTCTCTCATTGTTCAGGGAATCCGTGCGCCTGCGCTTAGCGAGCGATGTTCCCCTCGGAGCGTTTCTAAGCGGAGGCTTGGATTCCAGCAGCATTGTCGCCTTAATGACCCAAGAGGCTACACGACCAGTCAAGACCTTCTCAATCGGATTTAAAGACAAGGCGTTTGATGAACTACCCTATGCGCGAGAAGTCGCTGAGCAATTCCACACCGAACATCATGAGTTCGTGGTCGAGCCGTCTGTTATCGAGATTCTGCCCACGCTGGTCCGTGTGTATGATGAACCATTCGCGGACTCTTCGGCGATCCCCACCTATTATGTTTCTCAGCGCACCCATGAGTTTGTGACCGTCATTCTGAATGGTGACGGGGGCGACGAATTACTGGGAGGCTATCCGAGGTACCACTTCGGGACCTTGCAGAGCTTGGCGCTGCGGGCCTTTGAGCTGAACAAAGGCATCACGGTGGCGACGGACCGCCTTCGGAGGCTGCTCGCCAGCTTCCACACTGGAGACGAAGCAACTCAGATAAGGCCCAACTGGCTCGCCCGTGCGGTGGAGCCACTCAGCCGCCGGTACCTGGAACGCATCTCTTACTTCACGGCAGCTGAAAAGGAATGGCTCTATACACCCGAGTTCCGTCAGATCGTTGAGAGTGAGGACACGTCTGAAATGATGATCCAGTGGTTTGATGAAGCGCAGGCGATGGGACAGCTTGACCGACTCTTGGAAGTGGATACCCGCAGTTACCTCCCTGATGACCTTCTCGTCAAGGTAGATCGGGCGACAATGGCGCATGGACTCGAGGCTCGGTCGCCGCTCCTGGACCACAAGCTGGTCGAGTTCGTAGCGGCTCTACCCGTTGACCAGAAGGTACGGCGGGGCCGCACCAAACACGTGCTCAGGGAGGCCATGCGAGGGTGGCTCCCAGACCGTACCCTTGACCGTGAGAAGAAAGGCTTTTCCGTACCGATCGATCGCTGGTTCCGAGAGGACTGCAGAGAATTTGTTCGAGATCATCTCCTGTCGGACCGATGCATGGGGAGAGGTTACTTTAGGACGGACCGTGTCCGCCAACTCATCGAACAGCATGAGCAGTCCAGGACAAATCACGGGTGTCGGCTCTATGCTTTGCTGATGCTCGAACTTTGGCATCGCGAGTACGTGGACAGAGCATCGTGTACGAACTGAATTGGTGATGAGAGCTAGATGAATGGCATGAAGCCTCTTTCTTTGAGCCTAATTTGTCCTGAATGCCGAACGCCTTTGGTGGAGACCTCGCAAGCTTACCAGTGCCGGACTTGCGGCGCCTCCTATCCAGTGGTCGGAGACATCATCCGCATGCTGCCAGCGTTGACCCGGGCGGAGCAGCAAGTGAGGAGCGCGTTCGATTTTGAGCATTATCGGTACCGCACCGCACGCTACCTCCGAATCTCACCTTCGCTCGTCGAGGGATGGCTACGAGACGTGCAGTTGCCTCGGGAGTATTTCAAGGGACTCACTGTGTTGGATGTGGGCTGTGGCTCGGGTCGATGGACTTATGCCATGGCGTCGCTGGGGGCCAAGGTGATCGCGGTTGATTTTAGCGATGCGGCAGTCGAGGTAACCAGGGAGGTCACGCGAGAGCTGGGTGAGGTCCACGTCATCCAGGCCAGTCTGTTTCGGCTTCCGTTCAGGCCTGAGCAGTTCGACTTCGTGGTGAGCTGGGGCGTGCTGCACCACACCCGCGATACCCAGACCGCCTTCCGAACGATCGCGCCGCTCGTCCGACTCGGGGGAGAGCTCTACGTGATGGTGTATGAGCGCCGTAATCCGCTGAAGGTGATGGGGACAGAACTCCTGCGCATGGTGCTGAGGAAACTGCCACCCGACAAACGGTACCAGTTCTGTGGACGTCTTGTCATCCACAACCGACTGCTCTTCCAGCTCGTGCGCGGCTTCATCGCCTGCATACCCTCGCGAGACCTCTCCGAGACACTCGATGCGCAGACGGCCCAGTTTGGACTCTACGACTGGTACTCTCCGCGCTACAACCATCTGCACCACATTGAGCAATTACGCGGCTGGTTCACCAAGGCCGGATACCAAGATCTGTGCCTCACCAGTCCAATTCGGTATACGAGACCGTTGGATGTGTTCAGGTTCGGCGCCTGTGGGGGATCCATCAAGGTCCGGGGCCGTCGCCAGCAGCTCGTTGGCGTGTCATGAGAGTCTGCCCATGATGTTGTGGCGTAGAGTACAGCATACAGGATGGCTTGGTCAGGAGGCATCTGTGTTTTTCCGTGACCAGACGCTTTGCGGCCACCACCTCAGTACGCTGATCCTGGGAGAAAGCGCGCCTGCCTCATCGGTGAGAGAAGGCAGATCCAGGGTGACAGGAGACCCCATGAAGGTGTGCTTCATCTCACCGCTCGGGTACGGTCTGTATCGACCAGACGGTGGAGCAGTGTTCGGTGGAGCAGAGGTGCAGTTTTTCCTTCTCTCGCGCGAACTGTCCACCGATCCTTCATTCCAGGTTACCGTGCTCACGACCGTGAGCGAGCAACCTGGGACCGAACAATACGGGCGTCTGACCCTGGTCAAACGAAAGGGGAGCGGGAGACTTTCGCCGGGGGCCATGAGATCCCCTGCGGCTGCGTTCAGAGCGTGGAGCGGATATGTGACGGCGTTCTCGGACATGCGAAACCAACTCCGTCGCATTGATGCAGACGTCTATCTGCATGCGGGTGCCGGAGTCGAGGTGGGGGCCTATGCTCTGATCTGTCGATTGATGCGTCGCCGGTTTGTTTACGTTGTGGCGTCCTCTCCAGACTTGACTCGGCCATACGCGAAAGTACGTGGACCTCTGCGCTGGCTCTACCCCATGGGCGTGCGCATGTCTGATGCGGTGGTTTGTCGGTCCCGTGAGCAGCAAGCACGGCTTCGAAAGAGATATGGAGTTGATGGGACTCTGATACGAACCGGGTATCCTTTCCCTGCCACGTCTTCCGTGGCCTGGTCACCAGAAGAAAAGTTCAGTGTCCTTTGGGTAGGCAGGGTGCATCCATTAAAACAGCCGGACATGTTCCTCGATCTGGCCGAGCGTCTTCCGAACGAACGCTTTGTCATGATCGTCATGCCGGACAGCGCCCATGATCGATTGTTTGAGAGCGTGCGTCGACGTGCCGCTTCCCTTGCAAATGTCATGGTGCACGAGCGTCTCCCCCTGCGTCAGGTCCACGCCCATTTTGCGCAGGCCAAGCTGTTCGTCAACACCTCGGCCTACGAGGGCTTTCCGAACACATTCGTACAGGCCGCCATGCACGGGGTGCCGATCCTGTCGTGGACTGTAGATCCAGACGAGGTGTTAGCCCGAGGTGGGATCGGCTTCTGCGCTGGCGGCGACTCTGAACGTCTCAAAGCTTTGGCCGCACAGTTGTGCTCCTCGGAAGCTCTACAAGTTGAAATCGGGAGGCGAGGTGAAGAGTACGCACGTCAGAATCACGAACTGAGTCGGTCGGTAGAAGATCTGAAAGCCTTGCTGCGTACGTTGGCGAAGGTGCCTGAAAGGTCATGAGCGTAACGTGAATTCTCTACGCCTCTGTTATGTCGGGCCTGCCGCCTCGATCACTTTACGGCGCTGGGTCAAATGGTTTGGCGCCAGAGGGCATGATGTCACGGTCATCACCGTGGAGCCGGCAGAACTTTCATTGGAGGCATTCCGGCAAATCAATGTCAACATGCCGAGGTGGCCGCGTACGATCGGACGCCTCCTCTCTGCTGTCCGGATGGCTATCGCGGTGCGTCGGCTGAGACCGGACGTGGTGCACTTCCACTATTTGCGGGGATTAGCCTGGGGCGGACCACTGACTGGGTCCCATCCATGTGTCGTCACCCCTTGGGGCAGCGACGTCCTAGAAGAACAGGGTGCGTTTCGGGAATGGTATAGCAGAACCCTGACGTGCCGGGTGCTGGAAAGGGCCGACCTGGTCACCGTCCACTCGGCGTACTTGGAGCAGCGAGTCCGCGGGCTTCTCCTGGATACTGCACCCATGGCGCGCATCGGGAGAGGAGTGAATCTCGAGGTCTTCCGGCCTGGCTTGGATGTCCGTCCGCTTCGACAACGGTGGCACATCGGCGATGAGTGCAGGGTCATTTTCAGTCCTCGACTCGCGAAGCCGTTCTACCATCACGAGCGAGTCATCCGGGCGATTCCGGCTGTGTCCGAAAAGTACTCAGCTGTGCTTCTCGTGATCGCGGAACAGTTCGCCGATCCCGCCTACGTTGCGGATCTTCGCCGCCTCGCCAAGGACTTAGGCGTTGCCGACCGGGTGAAGTTCGTCGGCGCGATTCCCTATCATGAGATGCCACTTTGGTTAAACCTCTCCGAAGCGGTGGTCATGATACCGCGTTCTGACGGGATGCCCAACACGCTGCTTGAGGCGATGGCCTGCGGGACTGTGCCAGTGCTGAATCGGCTGCCGCAGTACGCTGAGCTGATCAAACACGGAGTCAACGGGTTCCTGGTTGACCCCGACGAGGGTGATCTCGCCGGGCCGCTCATTAGTGTGCTGTCCAATGTCGGACTCAGAGAACACATCGCGCAGCAAAACCGTGACACGATCAAGCGGGAAGCGGATCAGAACCGTGAAATGTCAAAGATGGAGAACTGGTACGAGAGACTGACCGGAGGCCATCGCGCATGAGCTATGCTGCTGAGAACTCCCTTCTGATTGCCCCATACGGAGGCAAGCTTGTTCACCTCATCAGCAATCTTGGTGAACGTGGTGAATTGATCCGCCAGGCTGACATACTCCCGTCAATTCAGCTCTCCCCTCGGTCGCTCTGCGACCTCGAGCTTATTGCCACTGGTGCGTTTTCACCTTTAGACCGCTTTATGGGCCAGTCCGATTACGAGCGTGTATTGGAGGAGATGCGACTAGCCGATGGCACGCTGTTCCCCATCCCCATCACGCTGCCAGTCACTAGCTTGGAAGGGGTTCAGATTGGCAGGGAAGTGGCGCTCCGTGATCTTAAGCATGAACTCATGGCGATCCTGCTCGTTGAGGAAGTGTACGAGTGGAATCTGGAACATGAAGCTGTCCAGGTGTGTGGCACGACTGATCTCCGACATCCGCTGGTCGCAGAAATGGCGTCCTGGGGACGGTGGTATGTCTCAGGACCGATGAGGGTGCTGAGCCTGCCGAAGCATCATGATTTTTCGGAGTTGCGTCACACCCCAGGTGAGGTGCGCGAGCTACTTGACCTGCGGGGCTCCTCCAACGTGGTCGCGTTCCAGACCCGCAACCCGATGCATCGCGTGCATGAGGAGTTGGTCAAGCAAGCCGCTGATGAGATTGGAGGAACCCTCTTGTTGCATCCTGTCGTTGGCCTGACGAAGCCCGGCGATGTGGATCACTATACCCGGGTCCGAACCATCACGATCATGGTGGAGCATTATTTTTCTCGGGACCGCACGGTACTCAGTCTCTTACCACTGGCCATGCGATTAGCTGGCCCAAGAGAGGCGTTGTGGCACGCGATCATCAGAAGGAACTACGGCGCCAACCATTTAATCGTAGGTCGAGATCACGCAAGTCCTGGCAAGAACTCGAAAGGCGAGCCCTTCTATGAACCATACGCCGCACAAGCACTACTGACTGAGCTAGGAGCGATCATTGGTGTCACCGTCGTTCCCTATAAGGAATTAGTGTTTCTACCGGATGAAGATCGCTATGAGGAATTGCCTGAAGTTCCTCCTGGCAAGAAGTACATCAGCGTCTCGGGCACTGCGGTCCGTGATGAGTATCTCTCGATAGGCAGATCATTGCCCCATTGGCTGGTGCGTCCTGAAGTTGCAGCGATTCTCTCAAAGGACATGCCGCCTCGATCACAAGAAGGGTTCTGTCTTTGGTTCACTGGGCTGCCCTGCGCAGGGAAATCGACGGTCGCAGAACTTCTTGCCGTCATGCTGATGGAACGGGGACGACAGGTCTCCTTGCTAGATGGTGATGTAGTGCGCACACACCTGTCGAAGGGACTGGGGTTCAGCAAGCAAGATCGAGACACGAATGTGCTTCGTATCGGCTTCGTCGCTTCAGAAATTGTTCGACATCATGGCGCGGTCGTCTGTGCCGCTGTGAGTCCGTATGGAGAAGCCAGAAACCAGGTGCGTGCCATGGTCGGAGCAGACCGGTTTATCCTCGTGTTCGTTGATACCCCACGGCAGGTGTGTGAACAGCGAGATGTGAAAGGACTCTATGCCAAAGCGATTCGCGGAGAGATCAAAGGGTTTACGGGGGTGGATGATCCATACGAAGTTCCACTTGGGCCTGAAATCACCCTGACGACCGTGGACTCTTCCCCTGAGGACAACGCGCGCAGGGTGCTGGAATATTTGGAGTGCAGGGGATTCGTACGCGAACGGATGCCATTAACTGATCCGAAGCTATGGGAGAGTAGTTCCAGATGAGGATCGCCGTCTCTGGCTGCTCCCCCGCGCACTGGAACAGATCTTTAGGGAGAATGACGTCTATGTGTTCGAGATCCCGCGTGCGCTGGACACCAATCATGGCGGGCCGGGAACGACCCATACGAGTCATCACCAGGTGGGGGCGACGACTCACTAACCCTATTGGGGAGGCTTCGCCGTGCTTTCCATGAGAGGCCAACAATGTTGAAACCCAAGCGGGCCCTGTTGACCGGAGTGACCGGGCAAGATGGGTCGTACCTGGCTGAGTTGCTCTTGTCCAAAGGCTACGAGGTCTACGGGATCATCCGCCGCGCGAGCACATTCAACACGGCTCGCGTCGATCATCTCTATGCAGATCCACACGAAGCCAACGCCCGGCTTAGACTCGTGTATGGGGACCTTGCGGATGGCAGTTCGTTGAACAAGGTCATCCGGACGATCAAACCCGATGAGATCTATCACCTCGGTGCCCAAAGCCATGTGCGGGTCAGTTTTGACATCCCGGAGTACACCGCGGAAGTGACCGGGCTGGGGACGGTCCGCCTGCTTGAAGCTATCCGCGAGTCGGGCATCTCGCCTCGGTTTTACCAGGCTTCCAGCAGCGAGCTGTTCGGGAATGCTCCTGAAGTTCCACAGAGCGAAGCGACCAAGTTTTATCCACGTAGCCCCTATGCCGCCGCGAAAGCCTACGCGTACTACATGACCGTCAATTACCGGGAGGCATACGGACTGTATGCGTGTAACGGGATTCTGTTCAATCATGAATCTCCTCGCCGCGGGGAGACCTTCGTCACGAGAAAGATTACGCGTGCACTCGCGAACATCAAGTATGGAAGGCAACGTGAGCTCTACCTCGGTAACTTGGATGCTCGAAGAGACTGGGGGTATGCCGGCGACTATGTCGAGGCGATGTGGCTGATGATGCAGCAGGATCAGCCAGACGATTATGTCATCGCAACCGGTGAGACGCATTCGGTCAGGGAGTTCCTGGAGGAGGCCTTCAGTTACGCGGATCTGGATTGGCGAGACTATGTCCGGAAGGATG
>JBHICF010000033.1:0-13355 GCA_046759485.1 Nitrospiraceae bacterium | reverse complement strand
CAGCCTGATGTGCTCGTCAAAGGGGGAGACTGGGCTCCGGACGAGATCATCGGCCGTGACACCGTGGAGGCGAGGGGCGGGGTCGTCAAGACGATCCCCTTGGTACCCGGCGTATCCACGACCAACCTCGTGAAAAAAATCCAAGCCCTGAAAGTGTAGGGAACGGTAGTGACGTTGCCCCAGCCGTCATCCTGGGACCAGCTCCTCAGGCCGGTTCTCGATGCATTGCGTCAGGGTCCTGGCAGGCCGAGTTTGACCGGAGTGCATGGGGCCACGACGGCATTCGCGCTCACGCTCCTCTCCAACAATTTGCAGGCAAACTCCTGGCTGATTGTGAGCGGATCCGATGAAGATGCTGCGCGCTTGTACGAGGACCTGGCGTTCTTTCACACTCTTCTGGGCTTGCCGCATGATGGTTTGGTGCTGTTTCCCGAATGGGAAACGTTGCCATATGAAGCCACGCCCCCGCACGTGGAGCTCATCGCGCGACGGATGAGGACCTTGCACAGGTTGATCGAGGGATCCCGCACCATACTGGTCACGTCCGTCCCGGCGCTGGTTCACCGGCTACTGCCCCGTGAGGTCTTTTCCAGCGCATGTCTCCGCCTTCCAACCGGCACGACCCTGGAGCGGGAAGTCCTCGTGTCGCGTTTGCTTCGGTTAGGATACCGGCGGAGTTCTGTAGTCGAAATCCCCGGTGAATTCAGCATACGTGGTGGAATCGTGGACGTATATTCCACCGCCTACCCCGATCCGCTCCGTATCGAGTTTCTCGGCGACACGGTGGAATCTGTACGTCTCTTTGACGCGGCCACTCAGGTCTCCACCGGTAACCGCGACGAGGCTTGGTTGCTGCCAGCGCGTGAGCTGGTTTACCCGGAGCATCGTCCGGAAGGCCTGGATGTATTGCCACCTGATGCAGAGTGGCGTGGTCCCCAGGTTTATCCTGAGATGGATCCGCTCCTGGCCTATTTCGTCAGCACGCCAGTCGCGGTGCTCAATGAGCCCTCTACACTGACCAAGAAGGCCGAGGAATTCTCTGACGAAGCCCACGAGGCCTATGTGAGGCACGGGCGCGAGTCCGAGGACGGCGCCTACCCTCCACCCGAGAGGTTGTTCATTCCCTGGGAGACAGTCCTTGACAAGCTTCGGAGCTGGCCCTGTCTGGCAACCTCTGCTGTGCCGTCCCTGGATGCCACCTGGCATCCAGGCGTGATGGTTCCAGTTCAGTCGCCGACCAGTGTCGGCTTGGCGCTCCGTGCGACGCCGTTCAACGATAGCCTGGCAAAGTTGGACCAATGGAGGGAGGCTGGCTCAGTGGTGATCGTGGCACGCAGCCGAGGACAAGTCGACCGTCTCTTAGCCCTGTTAGCTGAACACGACCTGCCAGCCACTCACTGGCAGCCCGAACATTGGAAGGGACGCCCTGACGGGAAATCACCCTTCTACCTGATTCATGGCGACCTCTCGGGTGGATTTGTCTCTCCGCGGGAACGGCTCGCGATCATCACGGAAGAGGAGTTATTCGCGAAGGGCGTTCGCCACCGACCGCCGCAGAAGAGTAAGAGCGCCACGTTTCTGTCCTCGCTCGAACATCTACAGGTCAATGATTTCGTGGTCCACGTCCAGCATGGGATCGGACGATACCAGGGGCTCAGACGGCTCGCCGTGCAAGACTATGAGAGCGACTACCTTGTCCTCGCGTTTGCCGGCGGGGACACCCTCTATGTCCCGCTGGACCGCCTGAACCAAGTGCAGCGCTACACCTCGGCAGAGGGCCATGTGCCTCGCATGGACCGCCTGGGCGGGACGACCTGGGCGCGTACGACGGCCCGTGTAAAGAAGGGCATCGAGGAAATGGCGCAGGAGCTCGTCGAACTCTACGCAAACCGGGAGGTCGTCCATCGGTCAGTATACAGCGGTGACAGTACGCTGACCCACGAATTCGAGGCTGCGTTCGAGTATGAGGAGACCCAAGACCAGCTCCGCGCGATCGAAGAGGTGAAGCATGATATGGAATCACCCAAACCGATGGACCGGCTGGTCTGCGGAGACGTCGGGTACGGCAAAACCGAGGTTGCGATGCGGTCAACCTTTAAGGCGGTGGAGGACAATCGGCAGGTCGCCGTCCTCGTGCCCACGACCATCCTGGCTCAACAGCACTACGAGAATTTCACCCAGCGCTTTGCTCCGTTTCCGGTACGCGTGGCAATGCTGTCGCGTTTTCAGACTCCCAAGGAGGCGAAACAGATCGTCAGAGAGTTAGCTGGAGGTGCGGTGGATGTCGTCATTGGGACTCATCGGCTCCTCCAAAAAGATGTCCAGTTTCCCAATTTGGGCTTGGTTATTATTGATGAGGAACAGTGGTTCGGAGTCCGTCATAAAGAACGTCTCAAGCAGCTGAGAACTCAAGTGGACGTCCTCACGCTCTCCGCAACTCCCATTCCGCGTACACTGCAGATGGCGATGGCTGGTGTACGCGATCTCTCGATCATTGAGACCGCACCACCAGGCCGGCTCGCGATTCGAACTCAGGTCCTGCGCTACAGTGAAACCGTCATCCGTGAGGCCATTCTCCGCGAACTGACCCGAGACGGGCAGGTCTTTTTCGTTCACAACCGGGTTCAAACCATGGAGCGTATCGGGGCTAGCCTGCAAGCCCTGGTGCCTGAAGCGCGCGTGGTCATCGCCCATGGGCAGATGGACGAGCGCCTCCTGGAATCAGTGATGCTCAAGTATATTCATCGCGAGGCCGACGTGCTTCTCACCACTGCGATTATTCAGTCAGGCTTAGACGTCCCCAATGCTAATACCATCCTGGTGAACCGTGCGGACGCCTTCGGGCTTGCGCAGCTCTATCAGCTCCGAGGACGCGTCGGAAGAGCTGGTCGCCAGGCCTATGCTTATCTGTTTACTCCTGATGAGGGCCAACTGAGCATTGACGCGCAAAAACGTCTGATGGCGATCCAGGAATTCACAGAGTTGGGCTCTGGCTTTCGAATTGCTGCCGCCGACCTGGAGATTCGCGGAGCCGGCAACCTGCTAGGGAAAGAGCAATCTGGCCACATAGCCGCAGTCGGCCTGGATCTCTATCTCCAAATGGTCCAACAAGCCGTCCAACGGATAAAAGGTACGGTTGTTGAAGAAGACACGGATCCGAGTCTCCACCTCAACGTTTCAGCCTTTATCTCGGAGGACTATGTCGCTGATGCTCACCACCGTTTATCACTCTACAAACGGCTGGCATCGAGTCAGCAGATGGGAGACTTGGCATTACTTCATGGCGAGATTCAGGATCGGTTCGGACCCTTGCCCGACCCCGTCGAACGCCTCTTCGAGGTCATGCAGATCAGGCTGCTGGCCAAGTCCCTGCGACTTGCCTCACTCGAGGCCAAACCCACAGCCGTCGTCATCGTCTTTGAGCCGAAAGCACGAGTGCCGGAAGCCGGTATGCAGCGGCTGATGGACCAATACCGTAACCGAATGCGCCTGTTGTCGCCGCTCTCATTCGAGCTCAACATGCCGCGGGACGGATGGGGCACCGTCTTCCCGGAACTCAATGCTGCCTTGCAAACACTCGCATCTCTATGATACCTAACACGTCTTGCCGGAGGACGCGTCGTCGGTTACAGTTACCGTCCAAGCCCCGAAATGGACTGACTGGTCAAGCCACCGAGTTGGAGGGATGGTCGTGAGAAGAACGCGCTGGTTTCAGGTCTTGATCTCCCAGACGGGCAGCTTTGCGCTGACGTGTGTGTTGCTGAGCTTGGTCGGGTGTGATCTGGCCCCTGAGCAACCGTCCGTGATCGCGATCGTCAATGGGAAACCGATCACGCAGATTGAGTTCGACCAACGTTGGTCTGAACTTGCTGAGGCTAGAAAATTGCGCTATGAGCGGGAGGGAGGAAAACGCGCGTTTCTTGAGCACCTCATCGACGATGAACTCATGATCCAGGAAGCGCGGCGGCGCGGGTTGGACAAGAGCCCTCAGGTCGTGACACTCCTGGAGCGACACAAAGAAGTTCTGGTGATCGATGAGCTCAAGGATCGAGTGGTGAACGCGGAGGTCGAGATCACGGATCGTGAGTTGGCGAACTACTACCTCAAACATTCTTCCGCGCTCTTGATCGCGGAAAAATACGAAGCGGCGCAAATCGTCGTTCCCGATGCTGACTTGGCGATGGACCTCAAGAAGAAGCTCGATAATGGGGCTGATTTTGGCACCCTTGCCAGGAAGCATTCGGTCGACAAGGCCACCAGGTCCAAGGGAGGCAAGCTAGGAGTCTATAAGAAAGGGAAGGCGTCCCCGAAAGTGGAGGCGGCTATTCTCACGCTGGAGCCTGGGTCGGTCAGTGACCCAGTTCACACCGACCGTGGGTTTTATTTGATCAAGGTACTCAGCCGCAAACCCATCGATCGGCGGTTTGCTGGGGTGGCACGTGACCGACTTCGTCAAGAATTGTACGCGGAGAAACGCCGAAAACGGTATGAGGACCTTCTCTCAGATCTGCGCGATAAGGCGAGGCTTCGTACCGCAGAGCCTCCCCGGGCTGGCTCCCATGATGGGTTCCAAGAAGTGGGTGCTCTGCCCAGGGCGGCCAGGTGATTCCGAACCGTCCTACCGCCCACTTGGCTCTGATGCCTAGACCTGGTACACTTTTCAGCCAAGGCTGGCCAGTGGGTCAGGGTTTGTCGTACCATGAACACTGTCAGCCGTGAGATGAGTGGTTCGATTCTTGCGGAACAGAATGAGATCTAAGCCCTCCATAATCGGTCACAAATCTTCAAGTGAGCTGAGCCCAGGCTGGTGGCATGCTATGCGCAGCGCCATCATCGTTGCCGCCGTCTCGGCCGCACTTCTGGTACCCTCCTCACGAGCCTGGGCTGACCTGGCCGACCGCATTGTGGCCGTTGTCAACACCGACATCATCGCGTTTTCTGAACTGAAGGCTGAGACCGAGGTAGCAGAGCAACGTCTGCGTGATCGTTACAGCGGCGAGGAACTAGATAGAAGAATTCAGCAGTTGGAATATATCGCGTTGAACCGGATGATCGAGCGCAAGCTCCAAATGCAGGTGGCCCGTGAAAGAGGCGTCTCCGTCAGCGATGCCGAAGTTGACCAGGCACTGCAGCAGATTGGGGGAGAGGGAGAGAATGCCGGGACTGTGAGCGCCCGAGAAAAGCAATCGGTCAAGGAGCACCTCACGCTGCTCAAGATCGTCGACATTGAAGTGCGCAGCGGGGTGATGGTCTCGGAAGCTGAGTTGCAGCAGTATTACGATGGGCATGTGTCGCAATTCATGCTCCCCGAGGAGTATCGTATCAGTCAGATTCTGATTCAGCCCCGATTCGGTGAAACCCCGAAGCAGACCATGAATAGGGCCAAGCTCGTGCGAGTGACGCTGACCCAGGGTGGAGATTTCGCAAAACTGGCGTCCCAGTACTCGAGCGGAGTCGAGGCCTCGCGGGGAGGCTCGCTAGGCCTTGTTCGTCAAGGGGAGCTCTTGCTGGAAATTGAAAGCGTGCTCAAAACCTTGGAGCCGGGCGAGATCAGTCAACCAGTCAAAACGGTTGAAGGTTTGCACATCATCAGAATGGATGAGAAAAACCCCCCTCAGTTCAGATCCTTGGAGGAGGTACGGCGCGAGGTGGAATCCTACGTCTACCAACAGAAGAGCGAGGATATCTATCAGGACTGGATCGCCCAGTTGAAGGACCACGCCTACATTAACGTCAAGTTCTAGAGCAGACACCATCCGAAGCTGAGTCTCACCGACTCGCGAGCATCCCCTGAATAACCCTCCACAGTTCCTCACGTCCCTCATGTGTGACCGAAGAGTATGGAATGAGGGCGGCAGCCTCGGAGAGGCGGAAGGTTCCACGGACCTCTGCAAGGCTCCCGCGACGCTCGCTGCGCCTCAGCTTGTCGAGCTTGGTGGCAATCAACACCGGTCGCTGACCTCGCGCGCAGAGCCACTCAAACGTCATGCAGTCTTGAGGTTCGGTGCCCCTGGAGTCGAGGAGTAAGAGCACCGCCCGGAGCTCTGGCCGAGCCGTGAGGTACTGCTCGATCAGAGGAGCCCATCGCACACGAACCGACTTAGATACCTTTGCGTACCCGTACCCAGGAAGATCGACCACGTAGAACCGGCGCACTTCGGGATGGGCGCTTGTCACGCGGATGAAGTTCACCGCGCGGGTCTTGCCCGGCGTGCGACTGACTTTGGCAAGCCTGCGCCTGTGCAACAGTGAATTGATGAGCGAGGACTTGCCAACGTTCGACCGCCCCACAATGGCGATCTCAGGAAGACGGTCGCTTGGGAACTGCTCTGGCTGCTCACAGCTTTTGAGGAACTCTGTCTCCAGGATCTTCATAGGTGAGGATAGCTAGATACGATCAACGACAAATGTTGGGCCATCGCCGGATGGAGATCGCCCATCTCCCGGTGTTTGCCGCCTAGATCGTGAGTGAATTTGCTCTAACACCGTCACATGTCCAAGTCAACTAAACAGCCGCGCCGCGGCATGGCTCGCGTCTTCATCGCGTTGATCGCTCTTGTCGGGATACCTTCGGGCGCAATTGCCTTCTATTGGCTGGTGACGTTCCCCGATGTTTCCCAACTGGCGAGAACCAACCCCGTGACCACGGTCCTGATTGACTCAAGGAAAGCAGAGGCCCGTGAACAGGGGCGCTCGCTGACCGTCCGCTGGAATTGGGTTCCGCTCTCCCGCATCGCACCGGCACTAATGCGAGCTGTGATCGTCGCAGAGGACGCCTCATTCTACAAGCACGAAGGATTCGATTGGACGGGTATCTGGGAAGCCGCGTTCCACAACATCGATAAGGGAAAGCTAGCACGAGGAGGCAGCACCATCACACAGCAGCTGGCCAAGAACCTGTACCTCTCCTCCGAAAAGACGCTCATGCGGAAGTTCCATGAGGCTCTCATCGCTCGTGAACTCGAGCGTCGTCTCAGCAAGCCTCGCATTCTGGAGATTTACCTGAACGTGGTGGAATGGGGGAACGGGGTCTATGGCGCAGAGGCAGCGGCCCGTCATCACTTTCATAAGTCTGCTCACTCCTTGACGCTTGAGGAAGCCGCACTGTTAGCTGCAATTCTCCCTGCACCGCGAGAGCATGATCCTCTTCGGATGACACCTACCCTTGCAAAGCGTCGGAAGCACATTATGAAGTGGATGGGAAGACGATATCTGCAGCCGCGCCGAATTTCGGTGGACTGAGGAAGCGCCTGAGGGATGGCTCCAGTCCTACCCAGTCAGCGGGTTAGTCGGTATCACCAACATGAGCAAGGTGATGTTCCCCAAAGATCGCTGACTCGTGCAGATAGTATTTGAACTCGAGGAGGTTGGAAGAAGGATCCTCCAAGAAGAATGTCGCATGTTCCAAACGTGTGTTGGGATAGCGGCGTCGCGGCTGCTGGTAGAATCGCAACCCTTTCTCCTTGGCGCGATCAACTAGCCCCTGCCAGTCCTTTTCCGAGGTGAAGACGAGCCCAAAGTGGCGAGGGTAAATCCCCTTCTGTGGCTCCTGCGCCTGACCGGTGAGATGCGCCACCAGTTGATGCCCCGCCAACTCTAAGGTGACGGCAGAGGACGATTCTCGCCCCAGCCGACACCCTAGCCCATCGACATAGAACTCCTTGGTCGCCGCCAGATCAGTCGACGGAAACGCGAGGTGAAAGACCGTCTGACCCATTCCATTCCCTCATTCTCACTCAGCGCATTGTAACATCTCCGGTCAGCTGCCTGTATATACAATCCAGCACCACCAAATCGACGTTCCACACAAGGCATCATCAGTAGCTGTCTGCAATGATCGGTTTCCCAGTCCCACGCCAGTATCCGGCACACATGTGCTGGGTCGTGTGCCGAATGGCGAACCGTCCGTCCGGAGTCACCACTAGGGCTCCAGCAGCTCCCTGTACACGCGTCGACAGCTTGCGTAGCACTTGCCGAGCGGCTTGATCCACGAGGAGCCCCTCCGCGAGTCGATCCGTGATTTCCTTCGCCGCCGCGACGCGGATGATCGTTTCACCTAGGCCGGTCATGGACACTGCACCGGCGTGATTGTCGGCGTAGACTCCACAACCGATTAAAGGTGTATCGCCTACGCGCCCAGGTAGCATGAGCGGGATGCCCCCAGTCGACGCCCCAGCAGCCACAGTCCGCTCAGCGTCCACTGCAACTGCCCCAACGGTCTCTCGAGCCCTTTCGCCCCAGCCGATCCGCCTGTTGATGTCCTCCGAGAGCTTTCGCATGTTCTGGAACGACCGCCGACTTTTCACCTGCACATTGGAGGTCTTGCGCTGGGCACGTGTGGGAGGTGGCTGGCGTTCAAGCCCGAAGTCCTCGCCGAAGCGGGTCGCGGGGTCGCCTGCCAATAGGAGGTGGGTCGTCTGTTCCATGACGAGCCTGGCTGCAGCAATGGGATGACGGATCTGTTCAATCCCAGCCACAGCTCCTGCTCGGAGAGTGCATCCCTCCATGATCGAAGCGTCCATCCGTCGAGCGCCATCTAACTGTAACCGAGATCCCACTCCGGCATTAAACAGACCTGCAGCCTCCAAGACGCGGATGGCACTTTCGACCGCATCAATCGCGGGACCGTCGCGTCGCAACACCCCATAGCCCTCGACCAACGCATCAGCCAGGCAGATGCGCTGCGCACCTGTCATCGCACGAGGCCCTGCTCCACCATGAACGAGGATGACGAGGCGGGGACGCTTCACGGGACACGAATCAATGCAGGAGGATACCTTTTGCCTTGCAATAGGTAGGGTCTTGCATCCGATCGAGAGCGGACCGGACGAACCCGAGCCCTGTTACGCAGAGCTCGAAGTTCTCGGAGAGCTTGCGGAAGAGAGGGGACTGAACAGTCGACGCATCGGCGGCAAACCTTGCCACGATGCCGTACGATCGCTTGCCAGTTTTCACGTAATCCACGAGAAAGTCCTTGTGGTAGATCAAGCTGGCGGTCTTGAGTCGCTTCAGATACTCAGGGAAGATCCCCGTCATGAAGAGGGTAAAATCGCCGATGTGGCGATGGACCTCCCGCTCACGATCCATTGACTGTGCTTCGAGTAAGAGCTCTGACTCATAGAGGAAGTCTGCGACGGTATCAACCTGATCTCCCTCCATATTGCGGATTTTATAAAGCTGATCAATGTGGGTGAACTCGACCAACAGGTTGGAGACGTAGTCGGTTACCTTCAGGTCTGGCCAGCCGAGCTGTTCAGCAAAACTCTGCTCGGTTAACGTGCCAAATAGTCGCCGCAGGGCATGATGCTCGGGTACCGGACTCACCATCAGACCCTCCTCCGATACTCTTCGAGTATGCCAGCCCCTTACGCAATCTGGCAAGTGATTCATTAAATCAGAGGCTTAGAGCCGGTTCTCTGAAACCTCGGCCCTGGCAGGACACGACCGTCACCCTCCCCCATCCTGAGTGAGTCACGAGCCTCCTCTGCTGTCCAAGACGAAGGTAACCGGCCCGTCGTTCTGCAGAATCACCTGCATGTATGCACCAAACACGCCCTCCTGCGTGGGGATGCCTCGCCCCTTCAGTCCCTCGACAACCTGCTCGTACAGAGCACGAGCCCGATCCGGATCGGCGGCCTGATCGAAGCCTGGCCGTCTTCCCTTGCGCGTGTCGCCCAACAAGGTGAATTGGGAGACGACCAGGATCCCGCCCCCGATATCCATGATGGACAGATTCATCTTCCCCTGTGGGTCGCTGAACATGCGCAGGGTTTGGATCTTTTCCACCATGTAGAGGGCATCCCGATCTTCGTCTTCCTTCGACACACCCAACAACACGAGTGCTCCTGCGTCGATCTGCGCCGTGATACGACCCTCAACGGAGACCGACGCGTGCACAACACGCTGTATGACGGCTTTCATACCTACCGCCTATACGTCTGGGGGATTGGACCTCTGAGGTCCCAGGATTGGAGTTTATGACGGTCTGACGTATCGGCGAAGGGACACAAACGTCCCCTCATGCCGTAATAACCGACGCTTGTTGTGCAGCCCCCCACTGAAACCGCCTAACGAGGCATCATGAGAGACAACCCGGTGGCAGGGGACCATGACTGGCACTGGGTTGGCACCCAACGCGTGGCCGACTGCCCGAGCATACTGGGCCCCACCCAGACGCATGGCTACCCATTTGTAGGAGCGCAGGCGACCATAGGGTATGAGCCGGATTGCGCGCCAGACTCTTCGTTGAAATCCCGTGCCCGCAGAGAGGTCGACAGGAAAGTCCAAGCTGCGGCGGGTCCCTCGCACGTACTCAGCGACCTGCCTTCGCGCCACTTGTAAAGCCTGTTCCGGCAACCGGCTGGAAAGAGAGCTTTGTGGTTGACGCCTACTCCCCGCAACTCGGTCTCCGTTGTCTCCCTTCCAACCCTTTCTCACCAACGCCGCCTCCCGAGTCGACAACTCCGACTCTACGGCCCGACGGGACGGTCGAGGGAGCACGATCAAGCAAACGCCGAGTTCCGATGCCGCGAGCCCCATCCAACCCCATGCAGTCCGAAACACCACCGAACGGTTCACCTTCGCCTCATGCCTCGCCATGAATCTTCCTCCTCCAGCTTGCTATCATCTCCCGGGATCTGCGTCCAACCCGGAGTCAGTCTATCGGTCAAGCTTCCCCTTCATTTGTTTCCAGACCACATCCATCTCCTCTGAGCGTAGGAGCGCATGGATCCCGAAGTACCCCGTCACGCTGAGACCAACCCCGACCAGCAACATGATCGCCTTGGCCGCCCAGTCATCGGGCCGGTTCCAGACATCCATATTGCTCACCCACAAGCAGGCGAGGACCACTGGCAGGGCTGCCAAGACCGCGCGACCCGCCGCACGGATAATCGACCCCCAATCGATGCCACCCAGCCGTTGGTTTAACACCGCGATCAAAATTCCGCCGTTGAGCATGGCTGCGAGGGCCGTCGCCAACGCGAGGCCGGCGTGCGCGAGTGGTGCCATCAAAAAGAGCGACAAGACTAGGTTCGCCGCCACGGCCGCCACGGCTGCGAGGGCTGGTGTCTTAGTGTCTTGCATCGAATAAAATGTCGCCACAATTATCCGCACTCCACCAAAAGCCCACAGGCCGATGGCATAGCAGAGGACCGCCATCGCAGTGGCGTCAGTATCTTGAGACGTGAATGAGCCGTGTTCGAATATGAGGTGGACAATCGGAACTCTCAGCAGTATGAGGCCTAGCATGGCTGGGAGCATGATGAACAGGATCATTCTGAGGCCGAACGCCAGCGTGACGCGCAGCTCATCCATCGCTCCCCGCGCAGCGTGTGCCGCCAAGGTCGGCAATATCGCGGTGGCTAACGCGACCCCAAACACACCGAGAGGAAATTGAATCAACCGCATGCCATAAAAGAGGTACGTTGGGCCCCCGTCAAAGTACGAACCCAACACTGTGCTGATCATGATATTGACCTGCGTCACCGACAGACCGAGTAGCGATGGCACCATGAGCATGCCAATGCGTTTGACCCCTGGATGCCAGGGCTGAAATCGCCAGCCGAACAGCATGCCGCGGAGCTTCAGACCCGGAAGCTGCATCGCGAACTGTGCCGCCCCACCCGCAACGACCCCGATGGCCACACCTACGATGGGTTCGGGCATGCGAGGCGAGAGAAAAAGCGCGGAGCCGATAATGAAGAGATTGAAGAAGACCGGCGACAGTGCAGGTGCGGCGAAAGCGCGGAGCGAATTCAGGACTCCCATCGCAAGTGCAGCCAGGCTGATGAAGAGCAGGTACGGGAACATGATCCGAGTCAGGACGGTGGTGACCGTCAGTTTAGCAGGATCGTGATGAAACCCCGGGGCCAGCAACCAGGCGATCACTGGCGCGGCGAGAATACCCACTACCGTGACGAGTGTGATGATGGTCAGTAGCGTGGTGAACATGGCACTGGCCAGTTCCCAGGCATCTCGCTTGGTGCGCAGGGTGTGGTATTCGGTGAAGACCGGAATGAAGGCCGAGGACATCGAGCCTTCAGCAAACAGCTCTCGCAGCAGGTTTGGAATGCGGTACGCGACGAAGAAGGCGTCAGCGGCGGGCGTGGCACCGAACAGACGCGCCAGGACCATGTCGCGGATCAACCCGAGGATTCGGCTGGAAAACGTTGCAGTGCCGATCAGCCCGGCGGCTTTCGTGAGCCCGTGTTTCTCGTCTTGGGCGCGGGCCGAGGTCCCAGGCAGGCTATTGGGATCGGACATTGCGGCGGATTCTAGCGCGAGTTATCCACGAATATCTACTGTGGAGCGCATCTACGCCTGGGCGATCGGACCCTGTGCCCATATTCTGCCCAGCGTCCGCACTTCCCAGACGAGTCTTCCTTAGGAAAGACCCGTTCTACACCGGAGGAGCCATGAACTGTGGCCCGACAGGTGCCGCGATCGTCTCGGCGACGATTCTGTCAATCTCCTCCAAGTCCGAATGGGATAATGTCCACCCGATTGCCCCGACATGTTCGTCGACGTGGTCCGGCCGCCTCGCCCCGCAGAGGGCGACCGTCACCCCCGGCTGGTCGAGGCACCACCGAATCGCTAACTGCCCAATCGTCTTGCCGAGTCGCCCAGCCACGACTTTCAGGCGTTCCACGCAGGCCAGGTAGGCCGGGAACCGTTCCGCGGCGAACTTTGGGTCCGCCCGCCGGAGATCTCCCTTGGCAAAGGTTTCACCTCCGCGGTATTTCCCAGAAAGGAGCCCGCGACAGAGTGGTCCATAGATCAGCGTCGCGATGTGCTGCTCCCGGCAATATGGCAGCATCTCTCGCTCGATCTCGCGCTCCAACAGGTTGAATGGGGGTTGCAGAACATGAACAGGTCCCACTGCACGACAGCGCGCGATCTGTTCGATCGAAAAGTTGCTGAGCCCGATCAGCCTGATCTTTTGTAGACGCTGCAACTCCAGTAACGCCTCCATGGTCTCCTCAAATGCCGTTCCTGCGTCAGGCCAATGGACTTGATAAATATCGATCGAGTCAACCTGAAGCCGTCGCAAGCTGTCATCAATCTCCTGCAAGATACGGGACCGACTGGAGTTCCGCCAGACTCTCTTTCGTGCCGGATCCCAATCGAGCCCCACTTTCGTAGCGAGCAGCACTTGATCCCGTCGGCCGCTTTCAGCGATCGCCCTCCCTACCAGTTCCTCGGAGCGACCATGTCCATAGATCGGAGCCGTATCGATGAGGTTCACACCGAGATCCAAGGCGCGTCTCAGCGTGCTCAGTGATTCCCTATCTTCGGCGCCACCCCACATCCATCCCCCCATGACCCAGGTGCCCAGTCCAATGACCGAGGCCTCG
>JBHICF010000032.1:0-13419 GCA_046759485.1 Nitrospiraceae bacterium | reverse complement strand
TCGAAGACCGTCCGCTTCTCAGTGGGTGACGACAGGTGTTCAATCACCTTGGCAATATCGGCCGGATGCATCCGCCCGATCATCTTGCCGATGTTGGTAATCGCGCCCCGCCGGAGCAGACGCTGGAGGGAGCCCAAGCGCAGATCAAACTTTGCCTGACCGCTCTCGGCGGGCTCTCGCGTGAGATCTCTATCCATCTCTTTATCTTTCATCACATCGCCGTCTGGAGATCAGACCATCCAACGGTCGGACCATTTTCGGAGCACGCTCCTTGCCCAGCTCAATACCCTAGCTCGACCAGGAAATGTTCGTTCTGCCGCCAAGCGGGCCGAACCTTGACCCACAGTTCCAAAAACACTTTCATTCCGAACAGCTGTTCCATTTCGAGGCGTGCGTCCGTTCCAATCTGCTTGAGGCGCTGCCCATGCTTGCCCACGATCATGGCCTTGTGCGACTCTTTTTCCACCCATACCGATGCTGCGATCCGAGCTAAACGGCCCTCCTCTTTGAATTGTTCGGTTTCAACGGCCACGGAGTACGGCACTTCGTCTCGGGTCTGATGCAGGATTTTTTCCCGGATGAGCTCGGCGGCCAGGATGCGCATCGGTTGATCCGTCAGCACGTCCTCTCCATAGAGCGCATCGCCGTCCGGTAACAGTTTCACGGTTAACTCCAACAGTCGATCCACATTGACGCCCGCCGTGGCCGATAGCGGCACCACCTCGCTCCAGTCCAACATCGTTCGGTACGTGTCGATGAGCGGCAGCACTCGAGGCTTCCTGACTAAGTCCACCTTGTTGACCAGCAGAAACACCGGTCTCTTCCTGCGCTCCCAGGCTTCGCGTACGTATTGGAGTACCTCCCGGTCTGCCGGCCCCGGCCCAGCGGTCGCCTCGACCATCATGTAGATCAGATCCGCCTCCCGCAAGGTCTCCAGGGCAGTTTGGACCATGCGTCTGTTGAGACGATATCGTGGCTTGGCAATCCCGGGTGTATCCAGGACGACGATCTGGGCGTCTTTTCGATGAACCACACCGAGGATCCGCATGCGGGTCGTCTGGGGCTTGTCCGAGACGATGGCAATCTTCTCCCCTAGCAGGGCATTCAACAGCGTGGACTTGCCGACGTTGGGCCGGCCGACAATGGCAACGGTTCCGGTTTTCATCCTGACTCACTCTCCCCGTGCTCCAGCATCCGCTTCAGGTATGAACTGATAGACGGTTTCCCCTTTCCGGACCAAACCCAATTCTCGCGCCATCTCCTCGATTCGCTGGGGGTCGTGCTGAAGCTCCTGAATCTCAACCCTCATCTCTGCGTTTGCCCGCTGCATCTCTTGAATCTCATGTTCGAGCTCCCGCGCATGATCCAACATCCTGAGGTATGTGGGCACGCCCATCTCGCCGAAAAAGAACGACACCACGAACAACACAGCAAGGAAACTGCCTACGACGAGGCTCACCCGCCTGGTGAGCCATTGACGGCGTTGCAATGCCTTCTGGCTACGATTCCGTCGTGTCACGGTTCAATTCCCAAGACGTCAGAATATCGCTGCGTCAGAACGTGCGCAACTGGAGTGACGTGAGCACAATGAGCGTGAGCAGCTTCACCGTCGTGGAACGTCGATGCCCCTCGCGAGGGCTCTAGTTCTTGCAGGCAAGCGCTTCTCGCCCGCGATAGACCGCCCCGTCGCCTAACTCCTCCTCGATCCGCAGGAGTTGATTGTATTTGGCGACGCGGTCCGTTCTCGACAATGAACCCGTCTTGATAAGGCCGGTATTGAGCGCGACGGCGACATCGGCAATGGTCGTGTCCTCCGTCTCGCCAGACCGATGGGAGACCACCGCGGTGTACCCTGAGCGCTTCGCAAGCTCAATCGTTTCCAGTGTCTCGGTGAGCGTGCCGATCTGGTTCAACTTGATCAGGATCGAATTCCCAATTCCCTCCCGGATCCCCTGGGTAAAAATTTCGACATTTGTCACAAAGATGTCATCGCCCACCAGTTGGACGCGTTCGCCCAACCGCTCGGTCAGCATGCGCCAGCCTTTCCAGTCGAGCTCGCTCAATCCGTCCTCGATTGAGAGGATCGGATATCGATCCAGGAGCCGGGCGTAGTAGCGGATCATCTCCTCCGACGTCCGCTCAGGCTCCTCCTCCGCCTGCAGGTGGTATCGGTTTTTATCGTAAAACTCGCTTGCCGCCGAGTCCAAGGCCAGGGCGATGTCACGTCCGGGGCGATACCCCGCATCCTCGATCGCGCTGACAATGAGGGCCAACGCCTGCTCGTTCGACTCCAGATCCGGCGCGAAGCCGCCCTCGTCCCCAACTGCCGTGTTCAGGCTGCGCTTTTTCAGCAGGGCCTTCAAGGCGTGAAAGACCTCGGTGGACATGCGCAGTGCCTCGCTAAAGCGCGCGGCACCAACCGGCATGATCATAAATTCTTGGAGGTCGAGGCGATTGTCGGCATGTGCTCCGCCATTGATGATGTTCATCATTGGCACCGGCAGCACACGGGCACTCGCCCCCCCAAGGTACCGATACAATGGCTGCCCGGTCTCGGCAGCGGCTGCCCGCGCCACCGCCAGGGAGACACCCAGGATCGCGTTTGCACCGAGACGGCCTTTGGTTTTAGTCCCATCCAGTGTAATCATCGCCTCGTCAACGGCGGCTTGCTCAAACGCGTCCATGCCCAACAAGTGCGGCGTGATGATCTTCGTGACGTGGTCAACTGCCTTCGTGACGCCTTTCCCCATCCATCGCTTTTTATCCCCATCCCGTAACTCGATCGCTTCTTTCTTGCCGGTTGAGGCCCCAGACGGCACCGCGGCCCGTCCACGCGCCCCACTCTCAAGACCGACCTCGACTTCGATCGTTGGGTTTCCCCGTGAATCCAAGATCTGCCGGGCCTTGATATCACGAATCGCGCTCATTTTTTACCTCAGTCCGCAAGTCGAAAGTTCCGTCCGGTCACTCGCCTACCTAGCAGCAGGGTGGACGACAGACATTTTGACAATGCATTCAGCACTCGAGCGGGTTGCTGATCTCTTTGTCTTCATCCACTAGATCAGGTCACATGTGGTCTGAAGCGAACTTTGCCGGAGCGGATGGGCCCCACCCGGCATCCGGAGGAGGAAAGCCGGTACTGACCACCGCACCGTGGTCGCAGACCACGGCGACGGGAATACCGGAAGGCTTCCACTCCGGACTGCCGTGGAAGGGATGCCGCGAGAGGCAGGTGAGCTAAAGACCACATGCGACCTGCTCCGTTCATCCGGCCAACTTTCTCTTCAGCAACTCATTGACCTTTCCAGGATTCGCTTTCCCGTCGGTGGCCTTCATCACCTGCCCCACGAAAAACCCCAACACCGTTTCCTTCCCCCCTCGGTACTGTGCAACCTGCGTCGGATTCTTGGTCACCACCTCGTCAACAATCTTCTCCAACGCTCCTTCATCCGAGACTTGGGTCAGACCTTTTGCCTTGACCAATTCCTCCGCCGAGACGTCGCTCGCATAGAAGGCCGGAAAGACCTCGCGCGCGGCCTTGAGGCTAACTGTGCCGTTATCTACCAACATAAGGAGGCCGACCAAGCGCTCGGGGCTGACAGGCGAGGCCTCGGCTGAGGTCCCCGTGCTATTCAGCTCACGCAGCAGCTCGTTGATCACCCAATTGCTCACGGTCTTCGGCTGGTTGAACTGCTTGACGGACGTTTCATAGTAATCGGCCAAGGCTCGTGAAGCCGTGAGGACGCCCGCATCATACTCCGGTATCCGGTAATCGGCCACAAAACGCTTCTGCCGCACCGCTGGTAACTCCGGAACTGTCTGTTGCACCTCGTGAATCCAGTCCGACGAGATACTCAAGGGCACCAAATCCGGATCCGGGAAGTAGCGGTAGTCGTGCGCTTCCTCTTTGCTCCGCATGGCAACGGTCACGTTTCGCTCAACGTCCCAGAGCCGAGTCTCCTGGGAGATTTTCCCGCCCTCATCGAGAACCTTGCTCTGACGCATGAATTCGTATTCCAAGGCGTCCTTGACGTACTTGAAGGAGTTGATGTTCTTGAGCTCCACTTTGGTCCCGAACTCTCGCTGGCCAGCCGGTCGCAAGGACAGATTCGGTTCACAGCGAAGACTGCCCTGCTCCATATTGCCATCGCACACATCCAGGTACATCAAGATCTCGCGCAGCGTCTTCAGATAGGACACGACCTCATCAGAGGACCGCATGTCGGGTTCCGTGACGATTTCCAGCAGCGGCGTTCCGGCTCGGTTGAGGTCCACCCAGCTACTACCGGCTCCTCCTTCATGAATATTTTTCCCGGCATCCTCCTCTAGATGCGCGCGCCGGATCCGCACGCGCTTCGGTTCGCCAGCGACTGTCGTATCCACCCACCCCTCCTCACAGATGGGAGCTTCGTACTGCGAGATCTGATACCCTTTGGGAAGGTCTGGATAGAAGTAGTTCTTGCGAGCGAAGCGGTTCTGGGAGCGGATGGTGCAGTTCAGCGCCAGTCCGGTCCGGATGGCCAACTCCACTGCTTGCTGATTGATGACTGGGAGCGTCCCTGGCATCCCGAGGCAAATGGGGCAGGTCTGGGTGTTCGGCGGCAGTCCGAACGTCGTCCCGCAGGCGCAAAACATCTTGCTTCGCGTGAGGAGCTGCGCATGGACTTCCAAGCCGATGACAACTTCGTACGCCACAGTTAGACGTCTTTTTCGCCCGTGAAGCGCTTCCGCTCACGCTTCATGGCCTGGCGGCCGGCCTCCAGAGCCTCATTCAGTACAGACTTTTTCTCTTCGACAAAGTCACGTCCTTTGGTGACGGTCTTGTCAACCACGTCACTTGCTCGGTCAGCCATGTCCCGCATCTGCTCTTCGGTCCGGCGAGCATACCCCCGCAATTGCTCGCGTGTTTCGTGGCCAGGCTGGGGCGCAAGCAGCAGGGCGGCCAGCGCCCCGAACGTCGCACCACTGAGAAAGGCCAACATGACTGCTCCTGCTGAGACTCCTCGATCATCATTTCCCATCTGAATTTCCTCCTTCCCTAAAAAGCCGTTCGTTGATCACGCTTGATGCCGCTCTCACCCCTGCCACCATACTGAGCATTTGTGACACGAGCGACCCGCTCTTGATGCGGACGACGTTATGCACCTGCTCCACCGATTCGCCGACATCCCCGACCACATGCAGCAACCTCGCCGCACGCTCCACTCCTTCTCGGGACTGCTCGACCATCGTATTGAGCATCTGGGTCGTCTCCCGCATCTCTCCCAGCAATTGCTCCGCTTCGGCGACCGTCTTCCTGATCTGGATTAGTGTCGGGACTAGATAGCCGACCAACACGACAAACGCCACCGCCACGATAGCGACGGCCCAATCGACAACCATAATCGCTCCCCTCTACTAATGGACCCGAGGCTCGGCCCCATGCCCTTGCCCAACCTCTCGTGCCTTGCTCTGTCGCTCTGGCCCCGCTCCTCTTACCGGATCGTCGGCCTTTTCGCCCGCCAGTTGGTCGCCTGTTCGTAGGCAGAGGCCGCGCGTAGGACAGTTTCTTCCTCGAATGGTCGTCCAAGGATCTGCAGCCCGATCGGAAGGCCGGCCCGGCTGAACCCGCAGGGCAGAGAGATCGCCGGAATCCCCGCCAGATTGACCGAGATCGTGTAGATGTCGGAGAGATACATCTGGAGGGGATCCTCGCTCTTCTCCCCAAGCTTGAACGCGGGCGTCGGCATCACCGGTGTCACGATCAGATCCACCTCTTGGAACGCCGCATCGAAGTCACGACGAATGAGGGTCCGAGCCGCCTGCGCTTTCCCATAGTACGCCTCGTAGTACCCGGCACTCAGCGCATACGTGCCCAGCATGATCCGACGCTTGACCTCCGGCCCGAAGCCTTCCTGCCTGGTCTTCACGTACATCTCCATCAAATCCTTGGCCTGCTTGGAGCGGAGCCCGTACTTGACCCCGTCATATCTCGCCAGGTTCGAACTCGCTTCCGCGGTGGCGACCAAGTAATACGTGGCGATGGCGGTATCCGTCGATGCCAGCGTGATCTCCTTGATTTCTCCGCCCAGGTTGCCGAGCCCCTCGATGGCTGCCCTGACGGCTTGCTCCACTTCCTGGTCAAGTCCTTCAGCGAAATACTCCCGAGGTACCCCGACCTTCAGTTTCTTCAGGTCTTTCTTCTTCAGTGCCTTGGTGTAATCCGGCACCGGGAGGTTCGCGGACGTTGAATCCAGCGGATCATGCCCGGCGATGACGTTCATCAATATGGCCGCATCGGCCACATCCTTCGTGATCGGACCGATCTGGTCCAGGGATGACGCGAAGGCGACCAACCCAAATCGCGAGACGCGGCCGTAAGTAGGTTTTAGGCCGACTACCCCGCAACAGGCCGCCGGCTGTCTGATCGATCCCCCGGTGTCCGACCCCAGTGCCGCAACACACTCGTCAGCTGCCACGGCTGCCGCCGATCCACCGCTTGACCCACCGGGCACGTAACTCAGGTTCCACGGATTCCGACTCGGCCCGAATGCCGAGTGTTCAGTTGAGGACCCCATCGCGAATTCATCCAAGTTGGTTTTGCCCAGGAGCAAATACCCCTGCCCACGCAGCCGAGCGACAACCGTCGCATCGTAGACCGGCACGTAGGTCCCTAAGATTCGAGAGGCGCAGGTGGTCAAGACGTCCTCCGTGCAGATGTTGTCCTTGATCGCAAGGGGCATCCCCATGAGTGGCATCGTTTTCCGCCAAGTCTTGAGTTTCTGATCAAGGGCTTCGGCCTGTTCCATGGCCGGATCCAGCGCCTGCGTAATATACGCCTTGATCTTCGGCTCGAGCTGCCGGATCCGCCGGCTATAGGCGTGCACGATCTCGTACGCCTTCACCTCACCCTGAGTAAACTTGGCTTGGAGCTCACGGAGCGTGAGTTTGTGTATCGACATCCGAACTCCTGTCTCTTCTTTCTCGTCTGTCTGCTTGACTCACGGCCTATTCACGATCCGGTTCTGGTCATCCACTTGGACGATGGTTGGGCAGTGGCCTTTCGCTTCCTCTTCGGAGTAGAACTCGTAACAGAAGATGATGATCTTATCCCCGACCAGCGCTTTCCTAGCGGTGGGACCATTGAGCACGATCTCACCGCTTCCCCGCTTGCCGGGCATCGCGTATGTGTTAAAGCGCTCCCCATTATGAAGATTCGAGAGCCACACGAGCTCGTAGGGCCGAACCCCTGCTGCATCCAACAGGTCTTCATCAACCGTTAGACTGCCCTCGTATTCAAGGTTGGCATCGGTCACCGTTGCCCGGTGAATCTTCGCCCGCAACAATTGTCGAAACATGACTGTCCCCTTTATTACCGATCTTCAATAATCTTCGGGACGCGGAAATGTCCGGCTTCGGTCTCCGGCGCGTTGGCCAGGGCTCGTTCGACCGGGAGGCATGGCCGCGCCTTATCTTCGCGAAAGACGTTGGTCTGTCCCAGGACGGTCGCCGTCGGTTCCACCCCGTCGGTATTCACGGTGTTGAGCTTCTCCATATAGGTCAGGATGTTGCTCAGTTGCTGGCTGAAGGCATCCCGTTCCCCTTCCGTAATCTCGAGCCTCGCGAGCTTGGCAACATGGTCGACTTCCTCTTTGGTAATTCGCATGATCAGCATCCCTTCTCATTCAACTGTGACGCTCTTGGCTAGATTTCTCGGCTGATCGACATCCGTCCCGCGCAGCACGGCGATGTGGTAGGCCAGCAATTGTAGCGCAACGGCATACAGAATGGGCGTCAAAAGATGGGGAACATCCGGGATCGTGAAGACGGCATCCGCCTCCTTGCCGAGATCCCTCTCCCCTTCGCTCACAAACGCGATCACCGGAGCCTTCCGCGCCTTGACCTCCATCAAGTTATTGACCGTTTTTTCATAGAGTCGATCCCGCGGCGCAAGCACGACGACTGGCATGTCCTTGTCGATCAGGGCGATCGGCCCATGTTTCATCTCACCCGCCGCGTAACCTTCAGCATGAATGTACGAGATTTCCTTCAGTTTTAAGGCGCCCTCCAGCGCAATAGGATAGTTGATCCCTCTTCCCAGATACAAAAAATTCCTTTTTGAGGCGTATCGCTTGGCAATCGCCACGATTTCGGCCTCGCGGTTGAGGATATGTTTAACACACGTTGGGAGTGCGACGTAGCGCTCGAGCCATACGCGACCATCGTTCGCGTTGAGCACGCCACGGACTCGAGCCAGGTGAAGCGCCAACAAGTAGAGGGCCGCGAGCTGCGCCGTGAACGCCTTGGTGGAGGCCACCCCGATTTCAGGACCACAGTGGGTATACAGCACCCCATCCGATTCGCGTGCCAATGTGCTGCCCACCACATTGACGATGGACACCACACGCGCGCCCTTATGTCTCGCTTCTCGCGCCGCGGCTAGGGTATCGGCGGTTTCACCCGACTGTGAGATCGTGATGAAGAGGTCATCTTTCTGGACCAAGGGATCGCGGTACCGAAATTCCGAGCCAATGTCCACTTGGACAGGCGTCTTGATCATTTCCTCTAACAGATACTTTCCGACCAGGCTGGCGTGCCACGATGTTCCACAGGCCACAATCCAGATCCGGCCAACGGCTGCCAGTTGCTCCGGTGACAAGCCGAGGTCCGGCAGGTCAGCCCCCCCGGTCTCGAAGGTGTAGCGCCCTCGCATCGTGTCGAGAATGGTCTGAGGCTGCTCGTGAATCTCTTTGAGCATGAAATGCGGATACCCGCTCTTCTGCGCTGCGGCCGCATCCCAGGTAATATGCGTGGTCTTCCGGGACACCGACCGGCCTTTCGAGTCCGTAATGTGGATGGCCCCTGCGGTGATGACCGCAACGTCACCCTCTTCGAGGTACACCACGTCGCGCGTGTGCGGGAGTAAGGCCATGACGTCCGACGCGAGCAGCCCACTCTCGGCGGTCCGACCGACAACGAGTGGACAACCAGACCGAGCCGCGACCAGCGTCGCCGGCTCCTGCTCACAGACTGCGGCAATGGCATAGCTGCCCCGGATCTCGCGCGTCGCGGCGCGGACCGAGTCCACGAGCGGTTTCCCCTGTTTGAGTTGGCGCCCGATCAAGTGGGCCACCACTTCTGTGTCGGTCTCGGATCCGAAGCGGTACCCCTCGCTTTGAAGCTGCTGCCTCAGCGGCAGATAATTCTCGATGATACCGTTGTGGACCAGCACGCAGCCGTCAGAGCGGTGGGGATGCGCGTTCTGCTCCGACGGCTTCCCATGTGTGGCCCATCGTGTATGCCCGATCCCAATCGTCCCACTCAGCTTGCGCTCGCTCAGGACCTTCTCAAGATTGGCAATCTTGCCCGCGCTGCGCCGCACCTCGATCTTGCCTTTTTGGAGCACCGCCACTCCGGCTGAATCGTAGCCGCGGTATTCAAGGCGTTTCAGACCGTCTACCAGAGTGGGCACGGCTTCTTTCGTCCCAACGTATCCGACAATGCCACACATTTAACGCACTCACCTCACCGTTCAGACCCAGCTGACACGTGCCAGGCTACCGGGCAGACATGATAACACGATGACCGCGGGCCTATCGTTATCCTCTCATGCTCAGTTTCCGTCCTGCCTTCCGACGCCCGCTCTTCTTCCGCGCCCCCGCCCGCTTCTTGCTGGCAGGCGCGTTTCTGTCAACCAGGGCTCGCCGCCGGGAGGCCCAGCCATCCCGATTCACTTGGGGCGCCCGAGCGATCGCTAGCGAGTTGGCCGGCACCTCTTGGGAAATGGTCGACCCTGCCGCGATGATCGCCCCCCGCCCCACTTTCACTGGCGCGATGAATTGGGTATCACTGCCGACAAACACCTCATCCCCGATCACGGTCTCGTGCTTGTGCGCGCCGTCGTAGTTACAGGTGATTGTCCCAGCGCCGATGTTGACGCGCTCGCCAATCCGACTGTCGCCCAAATACGACAGATGGTTGGCTTTCGATCCCTCGCCCAAGTCCGCTTTCTTCATCTCCACAAAGTTTCCGACCTTCGCCGACCGGCGCACAACCGAACCGGGTCGCAAGTGGGCGAAGGGGCCGATGCGGGTGTCGTCATGAAGATGCGATTCCCGGATCACACAGCAATCCTCCACGACCACCCGTGAACCGAGAAGGCTCTCCGTGATTCGGGTGCCAGATCGAATGACGCAGTCTTCGCCGAGGGTAGTCCGTCCCTCGAGCGTCACATCGCGATGTAACACCGTATCGCGTCCGATCTTGACGTCTACATCGATCACCGCACTCGATGGATCGCGCATTGTCACGCCTGCGGCCATCCATTGATCGCAGATTCTCTTCCGCAGCAGCCCTTCCGCCGCGGCGAGGTGTTGCCGGCTATTGATGCCCAACCCTTCCTTCGGATTCTGAAGCGTCAAGGCGGACACTCGAAGCCCACGTTCGACGGCAAGGGCTACAATGTCCGTCAAGTAGTATTCGCGCTGGGCATTACGGGGCTGCAGCTTGTCCAGCGCTTCGAAGAGGAAGGCCCCATCGACGGCATAGGTTCCAACGTTGATCTCGCGCAGGGAAGCTTCGGACCCTCTGGCATCCCGATCCTCGATAATTTCCAACACCCGGCCCTCAGAGGTTCCCGGTCGCTCACGCACCACTCGGCCGTACCCAGTGGGGTCGGCTAACACAGCTGTCAGGATGGTCACGGTCGCGCGTTGAGCAGCGTGCAGACGGAGGAGGTCCCGAAGAGTCGCGTCCTGTAGCAGAGGCGTGTCGCCGTTGAGGATTACGTACGTCCCGGGAGGCCCGCCGCGCCGCCGTGTAAAGGCAGACCGCGTTAGCAGGACAGCATGGCCTGTCCCGCGCTGCTGCGCCTGGTCGACCACCATGACCGGCGGCTGCAGCCCCTGCGCCTCGAGGAGGGCGCGCACCGACTTGGCCTGATGCCCAACCACTACCGCTACCGCATCGCGGGCAAACCGCTGCGCCAGGTGGACTGGGTACAGCAGCATCGGACGTCCCGCGACCGGATGGAGGACTTTCGCCACCTTCGACCGCATTCGCTTTCCGAGGCCGGCCGCCATCACAATGGCACCAATGCCTCCCATGCGGTCTCGCCTCGAAGTCCTTCCTTTAGACACAGCGGTGATCTCCCCTGACGATCACGTCAGGAGGCCGGCTGGCCGGCCTTCAGGCAATGGGCACCTCGACGTGAGAGCTGGGGGTTTTTGCGACTGAGGAGCCGTCATTCGGACCAATCGTTTTGGATTGTCCCGGCGTGTACAAACCGCCCGAAACGATCAGCTTCATGGCCTCCTCGACACTAATGTCCACCGAGACAACCTCCTTCTCAGGGACAAGCAAGAAATATCCGGATGTAGGATTGGGTGATGTCGGAACGTACACATTCAGGAGCGATTCCGAAGTGATCTCCTTCACCTCTCCTCGTGTCGCCCCGGTCACGAAGGCGAAGCAGTAATGGCCGTTTTTGGGGAACTGGATCAACACCACCCGGTTGTACTTCTCGCGCTCCTTGAACGAGAGAATGTCCATCATGGACTTCAACGTCGAATATATCCCTCGGACGACCGGGACTCGATCCAGCAATTCTTCCCACATCGACACAATTCGCCCACCGATGATATTCGCTGCCAAGAGGCCGATGGCAAAAATGAGTATGACAAGGGTCAGAATCCCGAGCCCTGGGATGTAGTAGTCGGGGATCACCATCTTGGCCAAGGCGTTCCCCAGGATCCCGTCCACCGTGACAAAAAGGGTCTTTAGGATCAGGACCGTCCCCCAGATCGGGGTGATCACCAGTAACCCGGTCAGAAAGTACCGTTTGAAGGTGGCTCTGAGTGTTTTCACTAGGGCGCTCCGCGCATCGTTCATCATACAAGCTTTACAGGGGTGCCGCAAGCCATTTATTGCTATTTTCAAATACTTGGAATAGTATTGCCGGCAATTTCTGGATCCAAAAAGAGGCCAAATCATGGGGGTCAGGAGGGGGCGTCACGGAGGGGTCCTCATCACCTTCGAGGGGGTAGAAGGAGGTGGCAAAACGACCCAGCTTTCGAGGCTGGCCAAGCTCCTGCGAGAAGCCGGACACCGGGTCGTGGAAACGCGGGAGCCTGGCGGGACACCTGCCGCCGAGCGCATCCGTGAGATTTTGCTGACTGATCCCACCGCCCGCCAAGTGGTCGAGCCGATCTCACCAACCTGTGAAGCCTTCCTCATCATGGCCTGCCGCAGCCAGCACGTGGCCCAGGTCATTCAACCGGCCCTGCGCGATGATGCGATCATCTTGTGTGACCGATTTTCTGATTCGACGCTTGCCTACCAAGGCTATGGACGGGGTTTGGACCTGAACTGGCTACGGAAAATGGATCGCGCAGCCACCCAAGGGATCATCCCGGACCTCACCCTGCTCATGGATCTCCCCGTGAGCTCGGGGTTAGCAAGACGCCGACGCTTTGAAGCACACCAGAACAGGTTGGATCAGGAGTCGCAGCAGTTCCACGAGCGTGTACGACGGGGGTTTCGAGCACTCGCTCGCCGTCATCCCAGGCGCATCAAGATTGTCGACGCCCAGCAAGATCCGGATAGGGTTGCTATGAAGATTGCCGACATCGTGGAGAAATTCCTCAGCCGACCTCGGAAACCCATGTCGTCACGCCGAGGACGTAACATCCGTAAGGTCTGAGTTCCTGGAGTCCCGGTAGGTTCCCATCTTCCGTCTTTGATGTTCAGCAGTTTAACCTCTGAGGTGCGATGCCCTTCGGCGATGTGATCGGGCACGAAAAAGTCAAGGCCGTCTTGAGTGCGGCCCTGAGACAGGACCGCGTCGCCCATGCGCTGTTGTTTCACGGAGACGACGGCATCGGGAAGCGGCTCATGGCGCTGCGATTCGCTCAGGCAATCCAATGCGAAGTTGAAATCGGCGCGGATCATCCGGATGCTTGCGGCATCTGTCGATCCTGCATACAGATCGAATCCGGTACACACCCAGATTTCCTGTTGCTCGAGCCTGATCGGGAGCAGGTGAACCCACAGATCAAGATCGAGCAGATCCGGGAATTGGAGCAGCAAATCATTTACCGTCCTCTGATCGGGTCGCGAAAAGTGTATATCATCGACGACGCCGATCGGTTGACACTCGGAGCAGCCAATGCGCTACTGAAGACCCTGGAAGAGCCTCCGGGGTATAGTGTCATCATTCTGGTCAGCAGCCGACCTTCAGCCCTGCCCGCGACGGTACGGTCGCGATGTCAAAGCATCCTTTGTTCAGCCCCCACGAGGGATCAGGTCGAGGTGGTCCTTCGGACGAAACGCGGACTCTCGCCGCAGGACGCCCGGTACCTCGCCATAGCCACGGAGGCCCAGATTGGTCACGCACTGATCTCGGACCTCGAGGCAATGCGCACGCAACAGGACGAGTTTCAT
>JBHICF010000031.1:0-13617 GCA_046759485.1 Nitrospiraceae bacterium | reverse complement strand
CGCGATGAAAGACGAGACAGAGACCCCGAACGCCCCGCTCAATCGAGCCCAGGCCCAGCAGCGCGTCGATCAAATCCGTGCGTTCAGGAAGGAGCTCGAGCGGCTGGACAATGAGGCCGTGCTCACCCTGGACAACGTGCAGCGCGAGCGCCTCAGCTCTCATCACGATAGAACGATTGATGAACTCAGGAGGCTTTTCGACGTTGACACCAGCACAACCGAGAAGCAGATGTCGATGGGCATGCGTGTGGTCTCGTTACTGGGATCTCTGGCGCTGGCCGCCAGCGTGTTTTTCTTCTTCTACCGGATCTGGGGATTCCTCACCACTCCGATTCAAGTCCTGATCTTGATCGCCACGCCAGTGCTGGCCGTCCTCGGTGTAGACCTGGTGTCCGGGCGAGAACGTACTCCCTATTTCACATCACTTGCCGGCCTGATCGCGTTCACCTGTTTTGTTCTCAACATCACCGTGCTGGGCAGTATCTTTAACCTCACCCCATCCCAGAATGCATTTCTCCCCTGGGCAGTCTTCGCCCTGATCCTTGCCTATCGGTATGACTTACGCCTTCTTCTGGCAGCCGGGATTATCTGTCTTCTGGGATTCCTGTCGGCAACCACGGGAACAATCTGGGGTCTTTACTGGCTCTCATTCGGGGAGCGTCCGGAAAACTTCATTCCGGCGGGTGTCCTGCTTTTCCTCCTTCCCACGTTCTTGGCGCACCGAGACTATCCTGAATTTCCAGGGTATTATCGGCTGATCGGCTTGCTCACCATCCTGCTGGCCATCCTCATGCTGTCACATTGGGGTCAGGCCAGCTATCTCCTGCTCTCCCCAGAAGCCGTTGAGGTGATCTATCAGTTGCTCGGGTTTGCCCTTTCAGGTCTCGCTGTCTGGGGCGGCGTCCGGTTGCATTGGGATGGGGTGACGAACCTTGGTGGGACGTTCTTCGTGATCCAGCTTTACACGAAGTTCTTTGACTGGTGGTGGGATTGGATGCCGAAGTATCTCTTTTTCCTGATCCTCGGTCTGATTGCAGTTGGACTCCTGCTGATGTTTAACAGGCTGCGCCTCCAGATCAGGGAGGCCACAGCATGAGGAGACTTGGGGTCTGGGCCGCGATTGCTCTGGTTGCTGTCACGAATGTGGCGTTGCTAGCTGGCGTCGCCTACAATCGATCGGATACGAGTGAGGCGCTGGTCGTCATGACGGAGCGCGAATTGGGACCTGCGTATAGCATCGAAGAGAACTCCGGCATGGCGCTTCGCCTGAACTGGCGCCAACAGTCAATCCACGTGCCCCGACTGGAGTTAGCTTGGTTTGACACAGCAAAGTTGGAGGCATTGGGGTTTGACTGCAGTATGCCGCTCGACAGTGAATACGCGGCTCTGCATTACCGGAAGGCTACAGCCCGAGAGGCGTTCGTGGTGCTCGAGTACGAGGGGAAGACTTGGAGGCGCTGGTTGGCCGAAGCAGAGAAGGAAATCGAGGCGACAGCCGCAGGGATCGAGCGGCAGCAGAAGTCACTCAAAGACCTCGAAAATGCGGAGGAGAGATACAAGCGCCTGCGGACTGTGGATTCACGGCTCGTTGCCGTGGATGTCGGACCAGACCCTCTGCAACTCCGCGAGCAGTATCCCGATCGGTCTCGGTTTATCGTGGCTCCGGCAAAAGTCAGACTGGTCTACAAACAAGAGAGGAGAGACAGCAGCGGGGCCCGCCAGGCCCCATATTTGGGTGGTTACATCAGCAAGGTTGTCGTGGATGTCATCAATGTGCCGCGAGATAAGCGTGCTGTGTTGGACAACCTTGGCCATAAATGGATGGACCAAGGTCCGCGCTATAGCGTCACCGTTCAGTATGGCAAGCGTTATGAGCCTTGGATCGTAGATATCAGCCGCATGTCTCTGCCAGTGCCTGAGCCCCATTGAAGCCGCCTGCCGCGAGTGTCCGAGTTCCTCAGAAGAGCGTTATCCCTTCGTTCAGGCCAACGCGCGCACATCTCATCAGCTGTGGCGTAGTCTGAGAAGTCGGAGGAGCCCTCGGTAGGACCAAAAGAGGGTCCCGCCCACGAGCGCGTACAGGCATGCATTCATCACAAGGGACAGAGTGAGGGATGTGACGTGGATGATCAGCGTGGTGTTGGGGATCACATCGATGGCAGTAGGAAGAACCACGCTCGGCCAGAGGGCCAGTGTGACGTAAGGCCATAACCACTCCCCTCCTTGTACACGTGCGAGGAGGAGGAGCACCATTGGCATCAGCAGTCCGATCAGCCCCCAATACCGGATGCAGCGTTTCAAGGCGCGCCGGCCGGCCGCATGGAATGACCCTATGGGAAGACGATCAGCCATCGCTTCCATCAAGTATAGCAACTTCCTTGAACTGCGCCTCCAACCCGCTGAACCCATCAATTCAGAAGACTTCAGAGGGATGGGCACCTCTAGCCCAGCGACCACGTCAAACACGAAGCTGCAGCCTCCTCGCGGCGAGGTGGGGTGGTAGTCCGCGTGATCATGGGCAGGAATCAAGGCCGAGGTGGAACACTGCTCATGCGGGGCCGCGAAGGCTGGCCAAGGTCCAGGATAGCACTGGGCGAGCGTGGGTGAGTGGGGAGGACTGTGCGTTGAGCTTCGGGCCCCTTATTCAGGCGGGCGGGTGATATAATCACGTGCATGCCAACCATCCTCGTGGTCATCCTCCTGCTCACGCTTACCCTTTCAGGCCAGGTCACCCCCGCCCAAGAGACACCGCTCTCGGGTCCATTCGACTCGATCATCCAGCAGATGCAGTTCGACACGCCCACGCGCATCGCGGGACGGCTGGTCACGTTTGACACCTACGAGGACGCGATCTGGATTGAATGGACGCATCAGCATGACGGCGGGCGGTGGCGCCCCGTGCCACCTGGCATGCAATTCAAAGTTTTTCCTCGGGATACCGGGATGATGGAATTCTTCCGCGCCCTAGCCCCCGGCACAGCGCTTCGCATGATTATCCAACGTGACGAAGAGGGTCGCAGGCGAGTTCTCGCGCTTGACGACCAAGCCTGAGGTTCTTCTTGTGGGACGTGCGCTACCAGAGGATTAGGGTTTGTCCTCCTTTGGAAACCACGGAAGGAAGACGCTCGTGGTACGCTGGTACTCCCGATAGTCCGCACCACGGCTTGCAAGGGCTTGTGCCTCCGCTCGCGGGACGCCAGTGACCCTGAGAAGCGCCCATACCATGAGGAGAGGTCCGATCAGGGTGAGCCAGCCATAAGGTACCCCGACGCCCATCAGCACATAGGCGCTCCAATAGAGCCCTTCGAAGAAGTAGTTGGGATGTCGCGAGTAACGCCAGAGACCCAGGCGACAGGTTTTGCCGCCATTGTTGGGGTTGGCCCGAAAGCGGGCTAGTTGCCGATCGGCCATCGTCTCTCCGATCACCGCACCTAACCACACGACCACTCCCGCTAGTTCCCACAGACTGACCGTCTTGTGGGGGTTGTACATGAGCACGAGCAACGGAATCGAAAAGACGGCGATCGCCACAGCCTGACTCTGAAAGTAGAAAAAGGAGTAGAGTGGCGCCCGGCTTCCCCACTCTCGGCGCAGGGTCTGATAGCGCGCGTCCTCCGTTTTGCCCAGTACACGATCAAAGAGGATGTGCGTTCCCAGACGAATGGCATGAATGCCAGCCAGGCTCGAAACCACGAGTCGGCGCTCGATCTCTCCCGGTGCCGCTAGCGCATAGCCGAAAATCACGAACGCGAAACCGAAGCACCATCCCACATCAGCCAGCGAGGCATTAGGACGGCTCCGCTGCGCAAACCACAGAACAAGCATGAGCGGGGCTGCTGCCAGCCAGCCGAGCAGCACCAATACGACTGGATTGACGTCCATGGTCATTCGTTCACCATTTTACCCGAATAATGGGCCTCCGTCCGCGAGCGTGGCGCGCGCTTTCCTGGACGTGCCCCTGCGTGCGTGCTACAACTCAGCCCTACCCATGGAGTCTCAGGAGGCTGTCACGCTCGCCGATGTTCAAGCCGCCGCGGCACGGCTACGCGGTGTCGCCCATGTCACCCCCATTGTGACGAGCCGCCAGCTGGATGACGTGTGCGGGGCGAGAGTGTTTCTCAAGTGCGAGAATTTTCAGCGGATCGGGGCGTTCAAATTTCGCGGAGCCTACCACGCGATCCTGACGCAGCCGGAGGCGCAGCGCGACCGGTCAGTGGTGACTATCTCATCAGGGAATCACGCGCAAGGCGTGGCCTTGGCGTGTCATTTACTCGGCCGGCAAGCCCACCTGGTCATGTATGGCCCCGACAATCCTCTGAAGCGTCAAGCCGTCCTGGGCTATGGCGGCACCATTCATGACGTTGCGAACCTCCAACAGGCCGAGGATGATCTCCCTGACCTGCTAGCGCGACTCAACGGTGTATACATCCACCCATTCAACGATCCCCGAGTGATCGCCGGCCAGGGGACGGCCATGCTAGAACTCTTCGAGGCGGTGCCCGAGCTGGATGTGGTCATGGCGCCTATTGGCGGCGGCGGTCTGCTATCGGGAACCTGCGTCGCAGCCCACGGCCTCAAGCCCTCTTTGCAGCTCTACGCGTGTGAGCCCACTGGCGCGCTCGATGCGATGCATTCCGTGCGCGAGAATCGAATCGTCCCGATGCCCCAGCCACGCACGATCGCCGAGGGACTCCGGACCAGTGTGGGCGATGTGACGCTCCCGATCCTTCGCCGCCATCTAGCGGGGTTCTTTCCCGTCGAAGAGGACGAGATACCGCCAGCCATGCGCTTCGTGTTCGAACGCCTCAAGATCGTGATCGAAGCCTCCAGCGCTGTCGCGCTGGCCCCCCTCTTGAGACGTGAAGCGGCACTGGTCGGCAAACGGGTGGGGGTCATCGTGACCGGAGGGAATGTGGATTTCTCGTCCTTCTTTGCGAATCTCCCTCGGCAGGCTTGAAAGATGCAAGAAAATGAGTGGGGTAGTTACGAGGTCCCCGGCCGTGCCTTCACGCTTACAGGTGGCAGCCAGGCGGCAAAGGCTCCGCCCTCATGAGGTTGAAGGTTCCGCCAGTCTCATCCGGAGCCGTATTGGTCCCGATTCTGGTGTACCACCAGTGACCCTCTCCTTCTGAACAATCTCCGGACAATCGTATCTCGAAGCCGCCCTCCCGTTCATTTTCGCGTTGGTGCCAGGTGCCTTGCCACAGGCCTTGCGAGAAGCTGGTGGTGACCCAGTATCCGTCTTTCCAGGCGTAGGTCCCGTTGCCAGACTCATCGACCACTAGCGGAAACACCACTCCTTCTTCCTGGTATACCCACTGACCGACCAGCGCGCTTGGGACTTGCGAAGTCGCCCGTGTATCCTTTGGAAAGTGACGGGCATCAGGCGCGCGGCCCGCACGGTCGGAGCTGCATGCCGCCAGAACGGCAGCGATGATTACAACACCACCAAAAAGGCTCCCCCGGGTCATCACAGGAACTCCCTGATCCTTTTGATTTGTGTAGAGAACGCTTCGGCATCGCCCTGCTGTTGATATCAGAAGCCATACCACCGGTCAACCTTCCCATTCTTCCCATTGCCTGAGTGCCCGGTCCGCTCACCTTTCTCGCTGGCAGTGACCGGCATTCATAGACTTGCCGTGTCGTGAACAGCTGGGATTCACCCCTCTTTAGGTCATCCCCATGAGAGGGCACAGGAGTCTAAGCATGATCCAGATCAGTACGCCGCCCAGCACGTCCAGCAGTAGCCCGGCGCGCACCATCTGTGTGATGGGAACTAACCCGCTCCCGTATACGATTGCGTTTGGCGGGGTCGAGACCGGAAGCATGAAGGCCAAGCTTGCCGCGAGACAAGCTCCGAGGGTCGGTGGGAGCGGCGAGACGCCGGCAGAGTGAGCGATCGCGATCACGATTGGCACCAGCATGCTCGCCGCCGCTGTGTTAGATGCCAGTTCCGTTAGGAGGAGCCCAGCCCCTATCGCCATTGCGGTTAAAGTCCAGAGGCTGTTCACCCCAAATGCCCGGACCATCCCTTCGCCGACCGTTGCGGCAAGTTGAGTCTGCACCATCAAGGCACCAAAGGCGAGGCCGCCACCGAAGAGCATGATGGTGCCCCAGTTAATCTTCGTCGCCTGGGCCCAGGAGAGTGTGAACTCTCCCGCTCGCCAGTTCACCGGCAGCACGAACAACAGGCCAGCGGCCAGGATCGCGACCAATTCTTTCGGAATGTGAGTCTTGAACCAGACAGCTAGGGCGTGATCAGGCCCCCAGAATGCGGCGATCAAACCGGGCAGCACCCAGAGCGTGACGGCGACCCCAAAACTCACACAGGCGTTCCAAGCCCCACGTGTCCACGGCCCAAGCGCGGCCTGCTGGGCTCGCACCTGTCTATGCAAGTCAGGCACTGGGCTGGTTGACGGGTGGAGCCACGAGATCAACCGGTACGCCAACAAGAGCATCACTACGGCCAGCGGGACTCCAATGGACATCCATGCAAAAAATGAAATCGACAGATGCGCTTGTTCGGCCAAGAAACCCACCCCGATGAGGTTGGGCGGCGTGCCAATGATGGTCGCGACCCCCCCGACCCCTGCCCCGTAGGCCACCAAGAGCATCACCCCGGTCTCATAATTCGCGTCGCGGCTGCCCGTCTGTCTGATCGTTGTGAGAACTCCAAGCACGATGGGCAGCATGATGGCGGTCGCGGCGGTGTTGCTAATCCACATCGACAAGGTAGCCGTCGTGCCCGCGATCGCGAACGCAATGCGAGAGGGCTTTTCTCCTACCCAAGGGATCGCCAGGATCCCGAGCGCTAACCGCTGATGCACGCCGTGCGCGACCAGTGCTTCCGCGAGGAAGAAGCTGCCGATGAAGAGAAAAATGATCGGATGGGCGAAAGAGGAAAACACCGTCTTCATCGAGCCCAATCCCGCCATGACGCACGCCGCCGTCCCTAGCAACGCGGTGACCGGAAGAGGGAGAGGTTCGGTAATCCAGTAGATGACGACGCAAGTCAGGATGGCTGCGAGCAGATGTGCATCGGGAGAAAGGCGGGGAAAAGACAGGATATAGACGAACAAGCCCCCGACAGGTCCAAGCAACAACCCAAGTGACTGCTTCAACCCGAACTGTGCTCGTGTCCCGCTTGTCACTCAGCTCTAACCTTCGTACGCAGAAGGTTCGTGGGGAGCTTCATCATGCTATTCAGCCCGCGGGCTGGGGCCAGGACTTCAACAACGATGGCTCTGTCGATGTGCGGAGTGTGTATCCGACAAGGCGACCCTCTGTCGAGTCACTGCCGCGTCAGTTTCCGGTAGCGAATACGGTGCGGGCGTTCGGCGGCCTTGCCAAGCCTCTTCTTCCGGTCAGCTTCGTACTCGCTGTAGTTGCCCTCAAACCACACCGCACTGCTGTCCCCTTCGAACGCGAGGATGTGCGTGGCGATGCGGTCCAGGAACCATCGGTCGTGGCTGTTTACGACGCAGCACCCACCGAATTGCTCCAGTCCTTCTTCCAATGAGCGCAGGGTGTTCACGTCCAGGTCGTTGGTCGGCTCGTCGAGCAGGATGACGTTGGCTCCCTCTCTCAGCATGCGCGCGAGGTGGACTCGATTTCGTTCGCCGCCCGAGAGGTCCTTTACCTTTTTCTGCTGATCGGGACCTGCAAAGTTGAAGCGTCCGACATAGCCTCGGGAGTTGACCTCCTTTTTCCCAAGCGTCACGCTGTCTTTGCCGTCCGAGATGACTTCCCAAACGGTCTTCTTCGGGTCCAGCGTGCGGTCTTGATCGACGTAACCCAGCTTCACCGTCTCACCAAGCCTGAACGTTCCGGAGTCCGGCTTGACCTGACCGGTGATGATCTTGAAGAGCGTGGTCTTTCCGGCGCCGTTCGCCCCAATCACACCTACGATGCCACCACGAGGCAAGCTGACTGTCAGCTTTTCGAACAGAACTTTGTCCCCATAGGATTTGCTCAGATCTTTAGCCTCCAGGACGAGCTCCCCAAGTCGCGGCCCAGGTGGAATATAGATTTCTAAGTCATCGGCGCGTTTCTCCTGCTCCCCGCCTAGGAGCTCTTCATACCGCGTGATGCGAGCCTTGCCCTTGGCGTGACGGCCTTTGGGCGACATGCGAATCCATTCCAGCTCGCGTTCCAGTGTTTTCCGCCGCTTCGATTCCGCCTTCTCTTCTTTCTCCAGCCGAGTCTCTTTCTGTTCCAACCATGAAGAATAATTGCCTTGAAAGGGGATGCCATGGCCCCGGTCCAGCTCTAAAATCCAGCCAGCGACATTATCGAGGAAATATCGGTCGTGGGTGACTGCGATGACCGTGCCTTTGTACTGCTGTAGGTGCTGCTCAAGCCACTGCACGGACTCGGCGTCAAGATGGTTGGTTGGCTCATCAAGCAGGAGGATGTCCGGTTCTTGAATCAAAAGGCGGCACAGCGCGACACGGCGCTTTTCTCCACCAGACAGCACCTCGACTTTCGTATCAGGCGATGCGCAGCGTAACGCGTCCATGGCGATCTCGAGCTGATTCTCCAGTTCCCAGCCGTCAGCGGCTTCAATCTTCTCCTGTAACTGGCTTTGTTTCTCGATCAGCTTCTCCATCTCTTCGGGGGAGACATCCTTGCCCAGCCGATTGCTTACCTGTTCATATTCCGCCAAGAGGTTCATCAGGTCTTGGCGTCCCTCTTGAACGACTTCTTTCACCGTCTTACTTGTGTCGAGTTGTGGCTCCTGCTCCAGAAGGCCAACGGAGTAACCCTTCGAGAAGGTCACTTCCCCGACGTAATCCTTGTCCACGCCAGCGATGATCTTCAGGAGAGTGCTTTTCCCCGATCCATTCAATCCAAGCACGCCAATCTTGGCCCCGTAATAGAAGGACAGATAGATGTCCTTCAGCACTTGCCGCTTCGGTGGATGAATCCGGCCGACCCCGATGAGGGAAAAAATCACTTGCTTGTCGTTTGTGCTCATGTCCTCCTCTGTGTCATGTTCCGAAAACTCGCGTGGCAACCTTAGCACAAAGCTGATCGAAATTCACAATTCTCGATACCGTCCCCCACACAGCTAGCATGTTCTGGATACAGCGAGGGGAGATTCGTACGCGCGGTGTCAATCGTCCTTGAGCCGGGTCGTTTGCCTGGGCTCTACGGAATAGGCTAGAGAAATGTCCATCGCGCGAACGTCGCAGCCTGACCGTGTCGACGGTCTTCCGCATCGACGATGTTCCATACAATCGCATCTTCAACAAGGAAGCGTCGCCCCGTACCCGAGATGCGGACCCCCCGGTAGTCATCGATCCAGCCTCGGGCCGCCGCTTGAGTTAGCATGCGCTCCCTCTCAGGTTGGTTAACCGGTTCGGCGGTCAACCGCGACGGCGTCCGAATAAATTGCTCCCAGGACATCTCCCACAACTCAAGCGCCATCCTATTCCCGTAATTCAGGATCGGGTCCTGCTCGCTGCGATGCGAGGCGACGACGAAGGGCGCCGCAAACAGCGCTCGCGCTTGATCCTCGGGGTTTCCGGTACGGTCGAGCAGTTCACGCCCGGTCCACAGTCGAAAACTTTCCAGGAGTAACCCACACCAGCCGATCAACTCTGGCGTGTTCCACACTTCACGCTGGCTCGCTTCCACGCGCGACCTCCCCGTCGTCCTCCAAACCACCTTGGGAGCCGACAGCTGCCGTGCTTGAATAACCACCACATTGGGCGCCCTTGTGTTCGCCACCTCACTACGTCTACAATGTGCGTCGTTTGCGGGAGGATTTGAAACAAGCGTGAAAGGCCTACGATTCGAACGACTTGGGACTGGCCGACATTACAACGTGATTCTGCACATTGGCAGCACGTATGTCCCCGTCACCGATGAGACGCTCGAGAGCCTGAAGGAGCAGTCGCTGTTACCGACTGACCGCTTTCTCGAACTCGTGCTCGAGAAGGTCGGGTACTCTTCCTACCTCAAAGAACAAATCCTGGCCGAATTAAAAAGGGGCGGGGACACCAACACCCAGATCACCGTGTTGCAAGGTGTCATTCGCGACCTCTAACAGCTCACTCCCTACGTATCCCACGCTCCTCCATCCTTATACATCTGACTCATCATCTGACTTTTCCGATCGGGGTCCTTCACGTATTTGAGGGCCTGCGTGTAGTTTTCCATGGCCAGATCACCCTTGCCTCGCTGAGCATAGATCCGACCAATGCCGTAGTAGGCCATGGCCTCACCGGGGTCGGCCTTGATCGCTCTTCCGAAGCAATCAAGGGCGTCTTGCTGTCTTTCCTTGCTGAAGAAGATCCAGCCTATCGCGGTCTCGGCAGGCGCAAATTCTGGGCTGACCCGTAAGGCCTCACGATACTCTTTCATCGCCAAATCAGTCCGGCCTTTGGTTTCATAGAGGCCCCCGATCGCGAAGTGCAGTTCTGCATCATCTGGATTCAGCCGCAACGCCTCCTTGTACTCTTGCAAGGCGGATTCCAATTTGCCTTGCTCTGCCAGCGCGCACGCCAGGTTCGCACGGGCGACCGGATCATTTGGGTTCAGCTTGATGACCTCCCGGTATTGGGGGATGGCCATCTCGAGTCGCCCCTGCTCCTGATACGCGACGCCGAGATTGGTCCTCGCCGCGACATAGGTAGGATCGAGCTTGACGGACTCGCGGAACTCCTTGATCGCCATCTCCGGCCTGTTGGCCCGTTCGTGGATTTGCGCCAGAAAGTAGTGCGGGTACGGCGAATGAGGATCCAAACGGATGGCTTCTTCGTACCGGCTTACGGATTCCTCTGAGTGACCTGATTGCGCCAGGAACAAGCCCGCGACCAGCTGGATGTTCGCGTTCCCTGGATACTGGGTCAGCATGGTCTCGGTCCAGGTGCGAACCCGTGCAATGTCCTCGGCCTCTTCTAGTGCCTGGGCATGGGCCTTCCAGGCCAACGCAAACTCAGCTCTCATCAGGTGCGCGATGTTCAACGCGAAGTGGGCGCAAGGGTCCTTGTCTCCGCCATTCGTCAGTTCGTCCGCCCATGCCGCCGCCTGCTGATGCACCATAGACCAATCCCCTCGCAACATGGCGTCTTGGATTCGGTCTGCGTAGTCTGCCATGGGACGCGATCAGTGATGCTTCTTGTCTTTATGTTTGCCCTGCTGGGTAGGATCGGGTATTTCGACCCCGACGAGGTGCCTGTAGACGAGCTCGCCACCGTACCAGCCCTGTACACTCGTCAGCGTCACGGCGATCAGGTTCACAATGAGCGGCATAGCCACGGATCCCCCAATCGGCACGTTGCCCCCGTGTCTCACGGCCACGTTCAACACTTGTATAACCAGAAGTCCCACTCCGAAGACTAAATGAGAGGTGGCGGGCCGCCGGGCCGGGGTCCGCTCCCGCATGACCGCTATGAAGTCCGGCAGCCCGGTCACGACGGCGCCAAGATGAGTCACCAGGCCGAAGATGATGGCCCAGTAAGCCATCTTGAACCAGAATGCATCTTCTTGAATGAGATACAGGGCGTCGCAAGCCAAGGCTGTCGTATACAGCCCTATGGGAAAGCCCACGACCATCGCGTGGACAGGATGTCCGAACAGTAGAAGACGACTTTTCATGGCTGCCAGTATAGCACTGTCGAGGGAGCCATGCCGATCGCTCCGAACCGCGTATCTGGGCCAGCCACAGAGGCTAGCGCTTCAGACTGTCGTGGTGCTCAGGCGGCGTCGCACTGATCTGGTCGGCCAGGAATGGGTATCGTTCGGCAATTCGCTGCTTCATCTTCCAGGCCACGTCGCGATACGACCAGTGCCCCTTGACCCCGGAGCGCAGGCGCGAGATGTACTCCGCTTCTGCATAATCCATCTTGAATAAACAGCGCACCTTAAATCCGAACGGAATCGAGTAGGCTGACGCTTCCTGATGCGATTTCCGCAACTGCTCGATGTCCGACTTCACCGCGTCCATGGCTGCGCGATAATCGCTATCCAACCCGCTCTCCACCAGTGCGGGCGGCACATCGTAGCCATGCATGGTCGTGAAGTTCTGCTGTATCTGCTGGCAACGTCGGTGTCGGTGAAGGTCTCGCCAGGCCCCGATGTCCACCAGGATATCGAAAATAAAGGCGTAGCCGCTTCGGAATTCCCTGATTAACTCATCCTGTGGACCTCGCTTGCGAAGAGCGACTTCCAAGACCTCCCTCTTCTGCTTCTCGGTCCAGTCCTGCACGAGCGCGAGAAGACTACGGTACGGCACGTGGGTGGCTCGGTACAGGAGTGTGGCAACGATCTCGTCGAACGGGTCATGGGACTCGACGAGCTCGACGGACGCGCCTTGATCATTGCGTTCATTCCCCACGCCCCTGCCCCCGGAGGTATCCAGGCCAGCCGTCTTAAGGATTTCGCGTGCGTGGCGAGCCAGATCGGTGTAGACCGCAGTCTGGTACGCGCTCGGTTTCGCGTGCCGGGCCAGGGTCGGCGCCAATGGCTCCACCAGCCCGGCGGATTGGCCTGACAACTCAGCCCAGAGGTTGACCGGCGCACGCTGACAGGCCTCCTTGAGCTCCTCCCCGACCGCGCGCAACTCCCCCATTTGCGATGACAACATCTTCGTGATCTGCTTCTCCAGCGTGCGAACGCTCACCACTTGCCCGACGTTCGTACGCGCAGCCAACGGGAGCAGATACCGCGTGACATCGAATGCTCTCGCGCTGATCGTCCGTTCGTACTCGGCAGGCTTCATGCTCTCCGGCCTGGGGGCCTGTTCAGATAAATAGCGCTTCAGCGGATCGTGCATCTGTGTGTAGGCGTTGGACAGACTCCCCAGGATACCTCGATATGTCCCTTCCGTCTCGGTGCCTAAGACCGAATCCGGAGCGAAGCACCCTCCGGGAGAGAAGTTCTGGTATCTGCTAGACTTCGCCTGTCCATCCCAGAGCGGTTCGTCCTCAAGGCGGATCGCCGCCAACTCGGAAATATGCTCAAAGCAGATGATAACGTGACCGAGATCAGCAATCGAGGCATGCCCATACGCGAAGTAATACTGTTCCCAGAACTTCTCCGATGAATGGGAATGAACCCACTGAATACTGCTTTCTATGGAGTCCGGCGAGCGGCTATACCGTGCCAACGCGTATGCCGCCTTCTCCGGCGGCATCGGCGCCACTGCAATCACGCGCCTTGTCGGTCCGTCAGTCACAACGACAGTTCCTTTCTCAATGCGAGTGGCAGGGTCGCACTATACCGCCGCCCCTTGTAGCTTCGCAAGAACTTACGCCGCGGCAACGGTCAATCATATCTGTAGCCGTGTGGTTGCTTCGGGTAGGCCTTGCGTTGACTTGCTCTGGACCCATGGATATAGTGCCGTGGGTCGTCCGACACCATGTGCGAGGGAGAGGCACGCGTGATCAAGGGCATCAAAGGCGTCAAAGACATCCTTCCTGACGAAGTGGCCCGTTGGCAGGTGATTGAACAGACCGCTCACAGGTTGGCGAGAGTCTATGGCTATCGTGAGATCCGGATTCCCATCTTCGAGGTGACCGAGCTGTTTGCGCGAACCATCGGGACTAGTACTGACATAGTCGAGAAGGAAATGTATACCTTCGAGGATCGGGATGGCAGCTCGCTCACGCT
>JBHICF010000030.1:0-13890 GCA_046759485.1 Nitrospiraceae bacterium | reverse complement strand
GGTGGAGTTGTCCACGCGGTTTCGAGTCTTGCTCGGCCACGCACGGCGATTCGAAACGATTGTCGGCAGAGACCGGTTTCCGCGACTGCGAAAGCACTTGGGTTGGTACTGTAAAGGGTTTCCCCACGCTGCGGCCCTGCGGGCCAGTATGGTACGGGCCTCGAGTAGTGAAGATGTCAGACGTCTCCTTGCCGAGTATCTGGATGGTCAGGCATCCGCCTCCACAGCGGCGGCCAATCTCGATCGGACCGCCCCAGCGGCTGCGCTTCTTCACGACACCTGATCCAATGCGCGTCATTCTCGCTTCCACTTCTCCGCGACGCAGAGAGTTGCTTGGTTTGCTGAAGATCCCCTTCGAGGTGGTTGCCCCTGCCTTCGAGGAAGGAAACCATGCAGGCGAGAAACCGGCCCAGCTCGCCTGCACGCTCGCGTCGGGCAAGGCTCTATCCTGCGTGGACCGATACCCAGACAGTCTGGTGCTCGGCAGCGACACATTGATCGCCTTGGACTCTGAGACCCTAGGGAAGCCAGAAGACGAGGCAGATGCTGCCAAGATGCTGCGACGGCTGCGCGGACGCAGGCACCTGATTCATTCAGCGGTCGCCCTCTGGCGGAACCGAGACGATCCGATGAGTGTCGCAGTGGAAAGCGTGCAGGTCTGGATGAGGGGGTTCACTGATCATGAGCTGACCGAGTATCTTCACACAGGGGAGTGGCGTGGGAGAGCCGGGGCCTATTCGATTCAGGGTGTCGGAGGACAACTGATTGAGCGAATCGAAGGTGATTACACAGCGGCGGTCGGCCTGCCCCTCAGGCTCGTTGCCTCTCTGCTCGCCACCCAAGGCGTTGTCCTTCCCATCGAGATTGAGTCTCTGTACCGGGCAATGCCGTACCCCAATTGGAGCCGCTTTGCCGCTACTCCCTGAACCATGGCGGGTCTCGTACGCCCTCGGTGATTGCTTTGGCCACCCAGTTTCCTTAGAATAATGGTTTATTGATTCGTCAGATTTATGAAGGAGGCACTCATGGATGGGGGGGGTTGGGACTGTCCACGATGGCGAGATCTGGGATTCGGCCTTGCCGTCTTCATCCTCGGCGTCTCCATCATTTCCGGCAGTCCGGCCTCTGCCATCGATGTCGATTTGACCATGGACCAGGCCAAAGAAGCACTCGCAGCCGGTCGAGTACCGATGCAGAAAGCGACGTCCGTTGAAGAGGTCAAGGTGATCATGCAGCAGGCTTCCACCCGCACTCGAGTCGGCGCAGACCCGAAGAAGGACCCCTGTGGGGCGAGCGCCGTCTTGCGTACGAAGCGATTCTGGCTGGAAGCGTTCGGCCGCAAGGAAGCGACGGAATCTAAGAGGCAAAAAAAAGAGATCCGAATGCCGGACGACAAGATCAAGAAATACATCAACATGCCAAATTTAGAAATGGAGATCCAGCTGTGCGGGGATGACGAGTACTTCGCAGACCGGGTGGAAGTGGCATTACGGCAGGGCTCCAAGAGAATTCAGCCGCTGGACGTAAGCCCAGCCCAGAAAGGGCGCAAGAATGAGGGGAAGGGGCCTGCCTACCGCACTCGCTTTACCGCCCTGTTCGCCTACGACAGCTTCGATCCGAAGGCGATGACGAAGGTGGAGGTCTTTTTCCCGGATGGGAGGCTGGACGTGTTTGATGCAGACTTTTCGAAGATTCGGTAGTCAGCGCGCTGTGTTGACCTCAACCAATCGCAACGTATAGAGATAGTGATAGGTACCTTTCTGCTCGATGAGTGCTGCGTGCGTTCCCTCCTCGACGATCCGCCCTTTGTCCAGGACAAGGATCCGATCCGCCTGCTGGATCGTGGTCAACCGGTGGGCGACGACGAAGCTGGTCCGGCCAGCCATTAACCGTTGAAGCGCGTCCTGCACCAGCATCTCAGACTCGGAATCCAGTGCGGAGGTCGCCTCATCCAGGATCAGGATCCTCGGGTTCTTGAGCACGGCCCGCGCGATGGCAATCCGCTGACGCTGCCCACCAGATAAGTTCACACCCTTCTCACCGACCGGCGTGGCGTAACCTTCCGGCATCCCGCTGATGAACTCATGGGCATTGGCTGCCCGGCTCGCGGCGATCGCCTCTTCATCCGTCGCCTCGGGACGACCGTACCGTATGTTGTCCAGGATCGAACCTCCGAAGAGGACGGTCTCCTGAGGTACGAGTGCAACCTGTTGGTACAGGCTCTCTAGGCGAACGGTCCGCAGATCATGGCCGTCGATGGTGATGGAACCATTCGAGGGGTCATAAAACCGATGCAGCAGGTTCACGAGGGTCGTTTTCCCAGCCCCAGTGGGACCTACCAGGGCCACCATCTCGCCGGGATGCACTTCGAAGGACACTCCGGATAAGACCGGCTGTCTGGGGTCATACGCGAAGTCGACGTTCGCTGCCCGTACGTGCCCACGAATGGGCGGCAGGGTAACGGCGTCGGTCTGGTCAATCAACTCAGGTTCCGTATCCAGGATTTCGAACACGCGTTGCATGGCGCCCTGGGCTTCCTTGATCTGGGCGAAGACTCTGGCGGCTGAGCCGAAGGGGCCGATCAAAATTCCAGCGAACAGCACGAATGCGAACAACTCGCCTGGTGAGACAGTGCCCTCGATCACCTGCTTCCCCCCGTACCACAGGACAGCTGCAGCCGCGGCAATGGTCAACGCCGTAATGGTCGGTACAAACACGGCCAGCACGGAGGCGCGTCTGAGAGCGGTTTCCATCGTGGTACGGATTTGCCGGGCGAAGCGACCCTCTTCCCGTTGGGTCTGCACGAAGGACTTCACCACACGAATGCCAGAGATGACCTCCTCGACCAGGATTGTGGTCGACGCCGTGTGGTCCTGGATCTTCGTGGAAAGCGCCTTGAGCCGTCTGCCGAAGAGTCGGGCAACGAGCACCAGCAGAGGGAGGAGAAGCAGGATCAAGAGACAGAGACGCCAGTTCATAACCAGCAGGAAGGTCACTCCCCCAATAAATGTGACCAGCTGCTTGGCCGAATCGATCGGCGTCTCGGTGACAGTCGATTGAATGACACCGACATCGTTCATCAGACGGGACAGAATCTCGCCGGTTCGTCGTTTCGCGAAGAACCGGAGCGAGAGTCGCTGGAGATGCGCAAACACGTGTGTCCTGAAATCCGCCATGATGTGCTGTGAGACCCAGGCCGTGAGATAACTGTGACCCATCGAGAGGAAACCCTGGAACAGCACCAGGCCCATGAAGAGCCCAATAGCTGCGGTCATCCCCTGGATGTCGCGCTGCACGGTGATGAGGTCCCACAGGTACCCAGCGAGTCGGAGCAGGGTCAGGTTCAGGAGAGCAACCGCCATCACCAGCCCGGCCGCGCCGAGCATTTGTGGCAGGTATGGTCTCAGGTAGGGGTAGAATCGTGCGTAGTAGGACATAAAAACGGGCTTTCCAAAAGATGATCCGGTGCTCAACCTTTAGAGCCTGATGCCTGACGGGTTGGTATAGGATGGAGATGGTCTGCGCGGAGCGTCCAAGAAGCCAGTCCCGTGGGTCTATCGCAGCGTCGGGGGCTCAACCTGACCCTGTGTATGAGTCGGCCTGCGCGCGGGCACAGTTCATGATGAGCACCCCGCCCTATCCCTCCGAAGGGGGACCGACGCATAGCAACCGGTACGCGGCACTCGATGGCGCTGCCATCGAGGCCTGGCCTATCGACCCTGTCGCTTACCTCCCGCCCTCTGAAGCGGGTCCGATTGCCAGTTGATGGTCCCTACGTTTTGCGCCGCGCGAATTTCATACGTCTGCGGAGCTTTTTATGCTTGTGCTTCCGCATCTTTTTGCGTCGCTTCTTCAATACACTGGACATAGAGAGACTCCTAATGGCTCAAAGCGAAGCGCGCACTCGCCACAAAGCGAGCCTCGCGCGCGAATGGCTTCGGGAGGTGCTCCGTAGCACAGGTTTTATCAGCCTGTCAAGGAACGCAAAGGGTCACCGACTCTCGCTCGACTGATGAGTAAAGGCTGACGACCCGTGTGCCCTCGACTCGAGGAGAGCCCTCCTTGACGCGTCTGCTCACGGCTTCCTATACTGCACTATGTCCTCCCGATGGCGCTCTGTCCATGTGCTTGTGCTCCTTAGCATCCTCGCGGCAGTCGGGCCGACCCAGGGCTGTTCCTCAAAGCAGATTCGCTATCCCGAAGACCATGCTCGCTACAATAAGATCGACCGCGCGGTGGAACAGCTATGGGGGGCGTATACCCGAAAGGAGCTCTCCGAGATCAAGGCACTGATGCTACCCGCGGAAGATCTCAACCGGGTGAGACTCGAAATCGAAAAGGATTTTCGCACCTACCAAGAGATCTCCCTCGACTTCGCCATCGAACGGATCGAGATTGAGGGGGAATTGGTGGATGTGTTTGTGCACTGGCAAGGTCAGTGGAAGGAGACACCGAATGAGCTCGGTATCCGCGACCGCGGGCACGGTGTGCTCCATTGGGTCGGGGTCGAGGCGATTATGCTGGCCGGTCTGGAGGGAGATTTCCCCTTTGGGATGGCCTCGCGCCGCGCCACGGTGGAATCGCAGGGAGGCGGTGTGTTCTGATGCCCAGGGCAAAGGGAAAACCGCGCGGAGCGCGCGCGCTGACCGCTGATTTCTTGGTGATCGGGAGTGGGGTGGCTGGCCTCCGTGCGGCGATCGAGTTGAGCCGGGCTGGCCGGGTGTTGATGTTGACGAAAGGGCACCCGCTAGAAAGTAGTTCCATGTATGCGCAAGGCGGGGTCGCTGTTGCGATGAGCGAGGAGGATGACGTCGCGATCCACCTGACCGATACGCTGAAGGCCGGTCATGGCTTGTGTCGTCGCGAGGCGGTCCGTATTCTCGTCGAGGAGGGACCCGACCGCATCCAAGAGTTGATTGCTTGGGGTGCTCGGTTCGATAAAGTCGGTGAAAAGTTCGCGTTTGCTCGTGAAGCGGCCCATAGCAGAAGCCGGATCCTCCGTGCGCGTGGGGACGCCACAGGAAATGAGATGGTTCGAGTGCTGATGGCGCACGCGCGGCGGCAGAAGCGCATTGAGTGGCTCGGTCACCATTTCACGGTGGACCTGCTCCTGGTTGACGGTCAGTGCCGAGGGGCTTTGGTCTTGGATGAAGTGACGGGAGCCCGCAAAGTCCTGCCGGCGTCGGCCGTGCTCCTGGCCACCGGTGGAGCGGGCCAGGTCTACGCGCGCACCACAAACCCTCCCAATGCGACCGGCGACGGGATGGCGATGGCGCTCCGAGCTGGGGCCATCCTTGAAGATATGGAGCTCGTACAGTTTCATCCGACCTCACTCTATCTCCCGTCCAGCCCGCCGTTCCTCCTCTCGGAGGCCATTCGTGGCGAAGGCGGTCAACTCCGGAATATCAAAGGCGAGCTGTTCATGCATCGGTACCATCCTGCTGGCGCGCTTGCGCCTCGTGACATTGTCGCGCGAGCAATCTGGTCGGAGATGGCTGCGACCAGATCTCGGCATGTGTACTTGGATGTGACGCATCTCAGCGCCCCCTTCATCAAGCGGCGGTTCCCTACCATTTATTCGACGTGCCTGCGATACGACATTGACATCACGGAGGAATGGATTCCGGTTTCGCCAAGCGTGCACTATATGATGGGCGGCGTGCGGACTGAGACCAGTGGGGCGACCACGCTCCCCGGACTGTTTGCAGCCGGTGAGGTGGCGTGCAGCGGAGTGCATGGGGCCAACCGGCTGGCAAGCAATTCTCTGCTCGAAGGCCTGGTCTTTGGGACGCGAGCCGCGCGAGCAGCCATCGCGTATGCAGCCCGCACGACCAAGCGCGGCCATCCATATCCGACCGCAGAAGAACTGACCGTGAGCCCGCTGGGCGCTCTGGACGATGCCGACAAGATGCGGAGTTCACTGCGTCGGCTCATGTGGGGAAAAGTCGGACTCGTGCGGACAGGAGACTCTTTGGCCGGTGCCGTCGCGCAACTGTGCCGCTGGGAACGCGCGGTGAACCAGCCGTTTCGATCACGACGTGATCTTGAGGTCAAGAATATGGTGCAGGTGGCTCGGTGTATTGCGGAGGCGGCGATGTGGCGGTCGAATAGCGTCGGCGCCCATTATCGAGCTGATTTTCCTCAGGCTCGGCGGCCGGAACGAACTCAACACAGTTGTGTAGAGCGGACGGGAGAGCGTATTGGATTGGGGATGCCGAGAAGATCGCTGGTTGTCGTTGAGTAGCGGTGGGACGCGAGACTGGTGAGGCGTTTCAGTCGGGTTATCTGCCGAACGAAATATCTTGCGAAAAATTACGCGTGTAATCGCGATAGAACCGTAGCACCTTCTTCACATACCGACGAGTCTCCTTGAAGGGAGGGAGCGCCTGATAATAGTCGACCCGATGTTCTCCAGCGTTATACGCGGCCAGTGCGAGGGACAGGTTCCCATGGTAGCGATCCAGGAGATAACGAAGAAGACGGGTTCCTCCTCCGATATTCTCCTCCGGGTCAAAGGGGTTTTCCACCTGGAGCCTCGCCGCGGTCTCCGGCATAAGTTGCATGAGTCCTGAGGCGCCGGCCCTGGACACGGCCACAGGATTGAAGTCGGATTCGGCCTTGATGACGGCACGCACGAGGGCAGGATCTAGCCGGTGGCGTAGCGAATGCCGATGGATGGTGACCTCGAGCGCATCAGATGGCCTAGGAGCAGGCGTGGTGGTCCGGTTCCAGTTGAGCTTCTGAAAGCGTGAGTCAGTCGGCGTATTCGTGAAGGAGATGGTCCCGGACTGATCGACGAAGTAGTAGACATCCGCGGACGCCAACCGCGGGGCCGCAACGGACGCGGCGTGGACCGCTGCGAGCAGGGTCCCCAACAACACCGCTCGTTGAATACCTGCCAACCGCACGCGACGCATACATTACAAATTTAGCATCGCACTGGTGGGCTGTCAAAGCATCTGGAGCGGCTTCTATGCGTCGGCAAGATGTTGATTACGTGGGTTCGGCATGACCTATGCAGGGGTACTTACTCCAGGAACTTGCCAAGATTGGAATGAAAGAGATTTCGTAGTTTCATGGTCAGCGGTCCGGGGCGCCCGGAGCCGATTGGCTGGTGATCGACTGCGGACACAGGCATGATCTCCAGTGTCGTGTTGGTCACGAAACACTCCTCGGCTTGATACAAGGCCCCCGCAGGGTATCGACCTTCCTGTGTCGGGACTCCGTGCTCCCGAGCTAATTGCAACACCACATTCCTTGTGATCCCGTCGAGTATCCCGCAATCCACCGAAGGGGTGCACAGGCCACCTTGCTGGACGAAGAAGAGGTTGCTCGCCGTGCATTCGGTGAGATCGCCCTCGGCGTTGAGCATGATTCCATCAAACGCTCCCGCCTGCAGGGCTTCCCGCTTCGCGAGGATGTTATTCAGGAAATTCAGCGACTTGATCTTTGGAGGAAGGGCCGCGGCCAGGTTCCGACGGATCTGCACGCGGGCAAGGTGTACGCCTTCGTCATAGAGAGCACGCGAGTAAGGTTTGAGGGGAAGGGCCATCACAATGGTGGTCGGCTCCTTACACAGAGCGGGGTCAAGCCCGATCTCTCCCGCGCCTCGCGAGACTGTGATCCGCAGGTAGGCATCGTCGAGGGTATTGCGGCGAAGGGCCTCCCGCAACAGGGCTGGCCAATCCTTGTCGCCAAGAGGTAAGTCTAGTCCGATGAGCTCGGCCGACCGGCGGAGGCGGGCCACGTGTTCTTGAAGCATGAAGATCAGCCCACCGTAGGACCGTAACGTTTCGTACACGCCATCGCCATAGAGCAGCCCGTGGTCGAACACGGAGACCACCGCGTCCTCCTTGCGGACAAACCGATCATTCAGATAAATCCACATCCCGTTACCAGCTTACCGGGTCATGGCTTCAGCGATACGAAGGAGGAGTGGATTCCCGTCGGATCACGACACGGTTCCCTTTCACTTCCTCGTCTCTTACTGGTTGCGTAGCGCCTGGATGAGCGCCTCAGCCTTGAACAGCGTCTCTTCGTACTCTCGCCGAGGATCGGAGTCTGCCACGATCCCCGCTCCCACCTGAAGCGAGATCCGGCGACCATTGAGAACCAACGTACGGATGATGATATTGAGGTCTAGATCCCCACTCCAGCATAGATAGCCAAGTGAGCCCGTGTACGGTCCCCGGCGTACCGGCTCCAAGTCCTCGATGATCTCCATGCACCGGATCTTGGGGACACCAGTGATCGTGCCGCCCGGAAACACAGCTCTAATCAGATCAAACCCGTCTGCTTGCTTCTGCAACTCCCCTGTCACGTTGGTCACGATGTGACTCACATGGGAATACCGTTCGAGCACCATGAACTCATCGACAAGGACGGTTCCATACCGGCACACGCGCCCGAGGTCGTTCCGTTCAAGGTCGACCAGCATGAGATGCTCAGCTCGTTCTTTTGTGTTGGTCAGGAGCTCCTCAGCCAACCGACGGTCCTCGGCGAGATTGTGGCCACGCGGGCGCGTGCCCGCGATGGGGCGCGTGTCCACCCGGCGGTCACTCAGGCGCACCAGCCGCTCTGGAGAGCAGCCCACCAGACGCAGATCGTCAAAGACGAGCAGGGCTGAGAACGGGGAGGGATTCACAGCTCGGAGCTGCCGGTAGATGGAAACCCCTACCAGAGGCTCCCCTGGGAGATCAGTCGATCCGGCCGGGTCTACCGCGAACCGGTGGGACAGGTTGGCCTGATAGATATCGCCGCTGCGGATCAACTCCTGACACCGACGAACCCCCTCCATATAGGCGGCGCGTGTCTGATCAGGCCTGATAGACCATCGATCGGCGTGGAGGTCAAGCTCGCGAACCGGACGCGGGGTCGAGAGCCTTGCCTCCAGCTCGGCCAGCCGGTCACAGCCCTCGCGGTACAGCTTCTCTCGAGGTTCGCCCAGCAACCGTTCGAGCGGCGGACAGAAGATCAGATGCAAGGTGCGGGCGCGGTGGTCAAGGGCAGCCAACAGGTCGAAAAACCCGAACTGGAGGTCGGGGCTCCCCTGATCGTCAGGGGTCAGGCAGGGGAGTCGCTCGAATTGACGCGCGAGGTCATAACTGAAGAACCCAACGGCACCACCGAAAAACGGCGGCGCGCCCTCTGGCCTCGCGATCGGCGAGCTGCGAACGAGTTGGGCCAGGGCAAAGAAAGGATCACCGTGTTTGACCAGGGCTTGATCACGCGTCCTCAGCTCGTAGCGGGCGTCTTTCCCCGTGAGCACGAGGTAGGGATCGTTCCCCAGGAATGAATATCGCGCGACCGCATCGCTGCCTTTCCCACTCTCCAGCAAGAATGACGCACCGGTCGGACTGGCGATCCGACCATAGAGGTCGAGCGCATCGGTTTCCGGTTGGGGCAGGGAAAGGATCAACGGTTGGGGGCGCGCTTCCATCAGAAACCGCGCCCGCGACGGACGGATCATGGCAGAGTTGTATCACACTGAAGAAATGAGAAGCCAGACGGTGAATCTAGGAAGGACGAGTGGTTGTGGTTGCCCGTTGCGGCCCTATTCGGCTTGACAATTTGCTCAATATTTTGATTGAATGCGCCGTGCTCGGTGCCATGCCGGTGCGATGCAATGCCGCCCTCAACCGATCCGTTCTATGCTGGACTGGGACAGGCGATCCGGATCGGGACCGAGATGCTCGCAGCCCTCATTGTTGGTGGAGGGCTAGGTTGGCTGACTGATACCTACCTGTTCGCCTCCGCACCCTGGGGCATAGTGGTGGGATTGATTCTCGGCGCGACTGCGGGAATCAGGAACGCGTACCGGGCAGCCCAGCGGTGGCCCAAATAACATCCATATAACGGAGAAGGAGCAAGCTTGGAAAACCCGCTCCACCCATTCGAATTGCATTCGTTCGTGCACCTCTCGCTGTTCGGGGTCGATATTTCCATCAACAAAGCGGTGCTTATGATGTGGGTCGTGGTCGCGCTCGTGGCCGGCCTGCTCATTGCGGCTGGCGCGTCACGTCGACTCGTCCCACCGAAGCTTCAGAACGTAGGCGAGCTGCTGGTGGAGTTTATTCGCAGTATGATCATGGACACAATGGGTAAAGACGGGATGCGATTCTTCCCCTTCATCTCCACGCTGTTCGTCTTTATTCTCTTCTGCAATCTCTTGGGACTCATCCCCGGGACCTACACGGTGACCAGTCAGCTTGTTGTCACCGCCGCTTTTTCCCTGTTTGTGTACAGTATGAGTATCGTGGTGGGATTCGTGCTGCACGGCGTGAAGTTTCTTGGGATTTTGGTGCCTCCCGGGACGCCAGGCTGGCTCTTGCCTCTGATGATTCCCATTGAATTGGTCAGCCAGCTGGCCAGGCCGCTCTCCCTTGCCGTCCGGCTGTTCGCCAACATGACCGCTGGTCATACGGTGCTGGCGGTGCTCTTCGGCATGACGATCTCGTTGCCACTCCTGATTGGCTGGCTGCCGTTTGCGTTTTCGGTTGCCATGTACGCCCTCGAGGTTGCCATTGCTTTCATCCAGGCTTACATTTTCACCATCTTGACTTGTGTGTACCTCGGTGATGCCATGCATCTGCACGGACACGAGGCCCACGCGCACTGATTGCGCTCCAACTGACTAAGGGAGGAACTCACTACATGGACTCTGCAGCATCAGCATTATTGGGAATGGGATTAGCGGCGGCCGGATTCGCTGGAGCGGGCGTCGGAATCGGCTATATCTTCGGAAAGATGATCGAGGCGGTAGCCCGCCAACCAGAAGCTGAGGGCCGGGTCGGTAAGTACATGTGGATCGGCTTTGCATTGGTGGAGGCAATCGCACTGTACGGGTTGGTCATCGCGTTCATCATCATGGGTCTGCGTAAATAGGAAGGGAGAACCTGCTTCATGTGGTTGCACGCTGTCCGAGGGTCAGAGCATGCCGCAATTTGACACCGAGTTTTTCTCCTCGCTGATCTTCTGGGAGATCGTCTCGTTCGCGATCCTGCTTGGGCTCCTGTACAAGTTCGCCTTCCCGATGATCCTCGAGGGGCTGGAGACCCGTGAGCGAAAGATCCGCGAAAGCCTGGAGCAGGCCGAACGGCATCGCGTGGAGGCTGAACGTAAGATGCAAGAGTATGATGCGAAGTTGAGTGCCGCTTCGCAGGAAGCCCAGGCCGTCCTTGCTCAAGCAAAGGATCGAGCACAGCGATTGCTAGAAGAGAACGAGCAGCGTCTCTTGGCGGAGTCGGAGCGGATCAAAGCGGAGGCCAGCAGAGAAATTGAGCACGAACGCCGCAAGGCAGTGCAGGACATCCGAGCACAGACTGCCGATATGGCCTTGTTGGTCGCGGAGGAAGTGTTAGGAAGGAGCCTGTCGGACGCCGATCACCGTCGCCTCGCGGACGAGGCGTTGCAGGCGGTGGCGGATGAGCGGCAAAAGAGAGGCTGAGACACGCTTACGCGTCATTCGTACTTCCCTGTCGATATCCCTCCAAATCTACCGTCACAAACCGAAACCCTAGCGCTTTCAGGGCTCTACTGACCCGTCGTCGCCGCGTAGGATCAAGGAGCACGGGGATCTCCGCTCTCTCAACTTCAATCCTGGCGACATCGGCGTGATCACGGACGCGAACCTGACGGAGCCCCTCTCTGAAGAGCACGGCCTCGGCCTGCTCAATGCGGGTCAACTTCTCCCGAGTGATCTCGACCCCCCGGGGAATTCGGGAGGAAAGACAGGCCGCGGCAGGCTTATCCCAGTTTGAGAGCCCGAGGTCCCGAGCCAACTCACGGACCTCCGTCTTGGTCAGGTGCGCCTCAACCAGGGGACTCCGTACGCCCCACTCACGTGCTGCCGTGACACCCGGTCGTTCATCACCCAGGTCGTCCATATTCGTCCCGTCAACGATAGCTTCCATCTGCAATTCCTGTCGAAGGCTTCCGAGCGCTTGGTACAGATCCGTCTTGCAGTGGTAACAGCGGTGAGCATCGTTGCGGACGAAGTCGGGGATCTGGAGCTGGTCGCCCTCCAGAATGTGGTAACGCGCGCCGATCTCACCCGCGAGGCGGCGGGTCCACTCGAGCTCGATCTGAGGAAAAGTCGGCGAGACTGCGGTGACGGCGAGAGCCCGTGACCCCAGTATGTCATGGGCGATCTTCAGCACGAGAGTGCTGTCCACGCCGCCAGAAAACGCCACCAGGACCGATCCCATCTCACGGAGAAGTCGTTGCATCTCGAGATGCTTGTCTTGCAGCATAGGGATGATTCGCTCGCCTTCAGACTTTCAGTGGGAGAAACTCATGCAGTGCGGTGTCCCTACAGATCAGCACTCCGCGTCCCTGACCTAGTTCTTCACCTTCGCCTGGGCCAGGTTGCCAACCAGCACGAGAGCGTAGCGATCAGGATGCAGATACTGCCTCGCCACCCGGAGGACATCCTTTCGCGTCACCTTGTCAATCCAGTGAGGGTATTGGCTGAAGTAATCCAGCCCGAGGCCATGGAATTCGACCAGGCTCGCAACCACCGCGAGCTTGGCCGTTGTGTCCAGACGTAGGGGAAAGCTCCCCATCAGGTAGGCCTTGGCATCCGCGAGTTCCTGATCCGTGACCGCTTCGCTTCTGATCCGATTGATCTCAACCATGACACCCGAGATGGCTTGGTCGGCCTTCTCATTCCGAGTTTGGAGGCTCACCAGAAAGGCTCCCGGCATAAGATTGGCTTCGAACGTGCTATAGACGCCGTACGCAAGCCCTTGCCTGTCGCGGATCGAGTCCATGAGACGTGACGAAAAACCTCCAGACCCGAGGATGTAGTTCATGACTGAGATCGCGTAATAGTCAGGATTTGAGCGGCTGATCCCGACGTGACCCAGCATGATGGAGGCCTGTGTCAGATCCTTGTCGATGTACTGCGTGATCGGCTTCTCGGGTTGAGCTGCAGCCGAGGTCGAGCGGGCCGAGACTGGCTTCTGCTTCCACTGACCGAAATGCTTGGCCACGCGGGCGCGTGCCTGTTCAACCGTGACATCACCGACAATCGACAGGATCGTCTGGTTCGGCACGTATTCCCTGGTGAAGAGCCCCTGGACGTCTGAACGTGTCAGCGTCGGGACGCTCTCCTCCGTGCCGTTGACCGGCCATCGATAGGGATGCTCGGGGAAGACAAGCTGGTAAAAGGCTTTGGCAGCCACTTGGCCCGGGTCATCTTTTTCGCTCAGAATCTGGCCCAAGATCTGGGTTCGAACGCGCTGCAGCTCGCGCTCAGGGAACGACGGGTGCAGCAGGATATCTGCCAAGAGGTCAAAGCCGAGCGCCGCATCCTTCTTCAGCACACGCGCAGCGGCCATCGTGTAGTCTTCTGAGGCCCTCACGGTCAATGACCCACCAACAAACTCGATCTGCTCGGCAATCTGTTTGGCAGTTCTGGTGGTCGTTCCCTCGTCAAGCAAGCTGGCCACAAGATTCGCCAAGCCGGCCTTGTTCGAGGGGTCCTGAGCGGAGCCAACCTTGACTAATGCCTGGACCTGGATGATCGGGAGCGCGTGTTGTTCCACGACCAGCACAGTCAATCCGTTGGGCATGACGAACCGAACGGGCCGGATATCCGCCCCGTTCGCAGACCCCCCGAAGAGTAGCACCGCGGCTCCCATGGAAACCGCGAGGGCCAACGGTAGGATCGTGCACCTTTTGTTGAATTGATGCATAGGCTAGCTAGTTCCAAACTTCGCAGGCATCAGTGGGCGCTCCTCGGGGAGGTCTCTGCTGTTTTCCCCGGACGGGTCGGAATCAGGATACCGACCGTGCGGGTATCGTCCGTCAAGTAGCGCTGCGCCACGCGCCGTACATCCTCGGCGGTCACGCGTTGAATGCCTTCCAGAAACTGCCCCACGTATCGCC